>JACZKN010000171.1 GCA_014859985.1 Candidatus Krumholzibacteriia bacterium
GGCTACGACTTCCCCTGGCAGTCCAAGGCCTTCCTGCAGCCGGCGTTCTTCCCCACGGTGGTGGCCACCAGCTTCGTGCTCGACGCGCTGGAGGCCGCGGGCTCGCCGGCCCTGCCGCAAGCGGCCCGGGCGGCGGGGCGCTTCGTGGCCGGCCACCTGCACCGGCACGAGGACCAGGACGGCGTCTGCTTCAGCTACTCGCCCGGCGACACCACCCGCGTGTACAACGCCTCGCTGTTCGGCGCCCGCATCCTGGCCCAAGCCGCGCCCCACGCCGGCAATGAAGGCGACAGCTGGCGCGACCTGTCGCGCCGCGCCGCCGACTGGGTCGTGGCCCGGCAGGCGCCGGACGGGGCGTGGATCTATGGCGACGCCGACCACTGGCAGTGGATCGACAACCTGCACACGGGGTTCAACCTGGAGACCCTGGCCCGGCTGGCTGCGCTGCACGGCACCGGCGCCTGGGATGGCGCTTTGAAGCGCGGCCTCGCCTACTACCGGGTCAAGCTGTTCGAGACCGACGGCACGCCCCGGTACTACACCCACCGGCGCTGGCCCCTGGACCCCCACAGCTTCGCCCAGGGCGCGCTGACGTTCCTGGCGCTGGCGCGGTTCGACCCGGACGGGCCGGCGTTCGCCGAGCGCATCCTGGCGCGCGGCATCGACGAGCTGTGGGACGAGCGGCGGGGCGGGTTCCGCTTCCAGCGGCAGCGGCTGTACAGCCAGGGGATCATCCACATGCGCTGGTCCCAGGCCTGGATGCTGCGGGCGCTGTGCGGACAGCTGGCGGCATGAGGCGCAGGCGGCCGCGCAGGCAATCGTTGGCCATGCCTGCGCGGTTCGTGTTAGGATTGGCGGCAGCCGTCCGATTCCCGGTCCCCTTGAGCCACCCTACGCAGGAGCCCGTTCGCTGACATGGGCGTGATGAAAGCCGTCTACAACATCTCGCCGCGTCCCCTGCGGACCCTGTATGCCAACGCGTACGGCCTGAACAACCTGGTGCGGCGCCGGCGCTGGGAGGCCCTGCTGCGCGAGATCGCCCCGACCGAGCGCATGGACCGCGACCGGCAGGTCGAGCGGGTCGAGGCCGGCCTGAAGGCGATCATCCGCCACGCCGTCGCCAACGTGCCCTTCTATGCTCCCTACGCCAAGCTGGCGGCCGACCTGGACACCCGCGGCGCCTACCGGGTGCTGGCCGAGCTGCCCGTCGTCGACAAGGACGTCATCAACCGCGAGCCGCAGGCGTTCCTCGCCCGCGATCGGGGCCGTTGCGTCGTGTCGCGCACCTCCGGCACCACGGGAACGCCGTTCTACGTCCACGTGGACCGGCGCTCGTTCCTGCTGGGCGACGCGCTGTGGTGGCGGCGGACGCTGTGGGCCGGCTATCGGCCTGCCGATTGGATCGCCCGCCTGGTGGGCGACCCCATCGTGCCCCTGGAGGAGCCCAACCCGGACCGGCCCTGGCTGATCTCGCTGCCGGAACGACGGATCTACCTTTCGACCTTCCACCTGAACCCGGACACGGCCCGGGCCATCGGTGGGCTGCTGCGCCGCCGGCGCCCCGCCTACATCATGGGTTACCCGTCATCGCTGGGGATCCTCTGCAGCTTCCTGAAGGACACGGATTTCCGCATGGACTGGGACCTGCGCAACGTCCTGTTCTCCAGCGAGCCCATGCACGCCCACCAGGAGCAGGTCATCCGCGAAGTGCTGGGAGCGGAGATCCGCGGGCTCTACGGCTCGGGCGAGAAGGTGATCTCCGCCGCCCAGTGCGAGGCGGGGAACTACCACCTGTCCATGGTGGACGGCTACCTCGAGGGGCAGTTCGGCATCCTGCCCGACATCGCCCCCGCGGCGGTGACGACCCTGACCAACCTGGCGATGCCGCTGATCCGCTACCAGATCGGCGACGTGATCGGCACCCGCCCGCACGAGACCTGCCCCTGCGGGCGCACGCTGCCGATGATCTCGCCGGTGATCACCAAGCACGAGGACGACATCATCACCCCCTCGGGGCGGCGCATCTCGTCCAGCGCCGTGGTCTGGGCCTTCATCCACCAGGAGATCAGCGACATCCGCAAGGCCCAGGTGATCCAGGACGACGAGCGGCACGTGCGCGTGCTGCTGAACGCCGATGAAGGCACGTACCTGAAGTACCGGGACCTGCTGGAGCGCTCGATGCGCAAGGTCTTCTTCGACGAGATCGAGGTCGACGTCGTGCGGACCGACCACATCGAGGTCACGCAGGCCGGCAAGTCCCGGTTCATCATCAACAAGCTGAAGACCGGCAACTGACGCCGGCCGCGGGACGCCAACCAATGAGCCGAACCAGCAGCGCAGGCAAGCGGAGGATCCTGTTCGTGGGCGGCACGACCGGCGGCGGCGTCGCCACGATCAACGTCGAGGTGATGCGCCTCTTCCGCGCCGCCGGCTACCCCTGCGACCTGGTCGACACCGAGGCCCTGAAGGCCCGGCTGCCGGCGCCCGCCGCCTATCTTGCCGGCTACCTGAAGCTCCTGGCGTTGATCGCCGCGCGGCGGCCGCGCCTGGTGTACCTGCAGGTCGCCCAGACCGGCTACCTGCACCAGAGCCTGTTCCTGCTGCTGGCCAAGCTCTGCGGCCGCCGGACGGTGGCCCATTTCCACGCCAAGGCCGACCTTGCCCAGGCCAGCACGCCGGCGCAGGTGCGGCGGATCGTCGCCTCGCAGCGCTACATCGACCACATGATCGTCCTGACCGAGGGCTGCCGGCGCAGCCTGGAGGCGAACGGCTGGCACGGCCCGCTGACGGTGGTGCCCAACTTCATCGACACGCGCCCGCTGCCCAGGGACCTGACGCCCACCGGCGACCGGCGCGACCTGCTGTACATCGGCCGGATGGACCAGGAGAAGGGCATCTTCGACATCCTGGAGGCCGCCCGGCGGCTGCCCGACGAGCCCTTCGTCTTCGTGGGCGACTTCGCCGACCCGGCCCAGGAACGCCGCTTCACGGCCGAGCTGGACGAACTGGCCAACGTGCGCTGGCTGGGGCCCATGTACGACGAGCGGAAGTACGCGGTGATCGCCGGCGCGCGGCTGCTGGTCTTCCCCACCCGGCGGGACGAGTTCCCCATGACCCTGATCGAGGCCACCATCCTGGGCTGCGTGCCCCTGGTCAGCGACGTGGGCTCGGTGGGCGAGATCGTGCAGGACGGCGTCAACGGCCTGTCCATCCGGCCGGGGGACGTGGACGGGATCGTCGCGGCGATCACGCGCCTGCGCGACCGGGCCGAACTGGAGCGCCTGGCCGCCGCGGGCCTGGCCTTCGCGCGGGCACGCTTCACCAGCGAGGCCGTGCGGCAGACCCTATTCGAGGTCGCGGGGTGAGCCGATGAGGATCAACCTGATGGGCGACGTGATGTTCGCCGAGCTCCTGGAGACCTACCGGCGCGGCCTGGCCACGCTGCTGGACCGCACCGACACCGACCCCTTCGCCCACGTGCGCCCGCACCTCGCCGGCGGCGACCTGAACGTGGTCAACCTGGAGTCCGTGCTCAGCGACAACTCGGTGCTGGGCGAGCCGTTCTCGCGCATCCTGATCGCGGCGCCGCGCACCGTCGACCTGCTAGTCGGCGCCGGGATCAACGTGGCCAACACCGCCAACAACCACGCCCTGGACCACGGCGAGGCCGCCTTCGCCCGCTCCTGCGCCCTGCTCGAGGAGCGGGGCATCGCTGTGATCGGCTACGCGCCCGGCCGCTGGTTCCAGCAGGAACCCGTGGTGCGGACCGTCGCCGGACGGCGGGTGGGCCTGCTGGGCTACAACATCGCCAACTTCCCCGCTGCCGACCGCGACGGGGTAATGGCGCGCGCCGCCGCCGTGGTGCGCGCCGCGCGGCCGGCGGTCGACGTCCTGCTGGTCTCGGTGCATTGGGGCGAGGAGTACACCAACGTGCCGCCCGCCCACGTGGTCGGCTACGGCCGGCGCCTGCTCGAGGCCGGCTGCGACGTCCTGCACGGGCACCACTCCCACCAGGTCCAGGGCGTCCACGACGACGGGAGCCGGGTCTTCGCGCCCAGCCTGGGCAACTTCGTCTTCGACCAGAAGGTGGAGGCCAACCGGATCACGGCGATCCTGCAGGTGGAGGTCGGGCCAGAGGGCACGGCCCACGCCTGGGTGCCCTGCCGTATGAATGACCGCTACCAGCCGGTGCCGGCCCCGGAGCACGCGGCCTACCTGGCGGACCTGGATGCGAAGCTGGCGGAGGCGCTGGCGGGACGCGGCGCGGCTGGGCGCGACCAGGCGATCACCGCGCGCGTGCAGGCCGGCCACCGGGACAACCGGATCCGCATGCGTCTGGGCATGCTGGCCCACTTCTGGGATTTCCTGCCCCACCTGGCGGCGATCCGCGCCTACCGCCGCAGCCCGACGCCGATGTTCTCGGTGATCCGCTCGTCAGCCGACCTGCCCGGCGGCGGCCGCTAGCGGCGGCCGGCGCGGCGGGCGATGGCTTCCTCGTAGATCGCCAAGGCGTTGGCCCGCATCGTCGCCACCGAGAAATCGGTCTCGATGCGCCGGCGCCCGGCCAGACCCAGGGCCCGCGCCTTGCTGCGGTCGTTCATCAGCAGCAGGAGCCGCTCGACCAGGGCGTCAACGTCCCGGGGGGCGATCAGGTAGCCCGTCTCGTCCGGCCGGACCAACTCCGGGTTGCCCCCCGAGTCGGTGGCCACCACCGGCAGGCCCGCGACCATGTACTCCATGATGCTGTTGGAGATGCCTTCGCCCCAGCCGGGGGCCGCCAGCAGCACGCCCGCGTGGGCGGCCCGCAGGTGGTCGAGGACCTCGTCCACGCGCCCGGGCAGGGAGAGGACGCCGTCGGCGACCAGGTCGGCGGCCGCGGCGCGCAGGGCCGCGAGGTTCGGTCCTGCGCCCAGGGCGCTGGCCCGGATCGGCCCAGGGGCCTTGTCCCGCAGCCGCCGCACGGCGGCCACGAAGCTGGCGAAGTCCTTGCGGTCGTCCATGGTGGCGGCCATGACCACGTGGAAGGGCCCGTCCGGCGGATCGGTTAGCGCCGCCCTCGCCAGCCGGGCGGGGTCGAAGCCGTTGTGAAGGACGCGGCCGCGGGACGGCGGCACGCCGAAGGCCTCCAGGCCCGCCCGGCTGTTGCCCAGGACCAGGTCGCCCAGCCGGCTGGCCGCCCGCGGCAGCCACCCGCGCACCGAGAAGACGGCGCCCCTGCGGACCACGCCCGCCACGTGGGCGATGCGCCGGCGGCGGCAGTGCACGTCGGCGGCGAAGCAGCCCATGTGGCCCCAGGAATGGACGACGGCCGGCCGCAGCTCATCCATGGTGCGCCACAGGGCCAGGGCGGGCGAGGGATCGAAGCGGAACCGGCGCGGCGCCAGCACCAGCGGCACGCCCAGGTTCCGCAACCGGTCCGCGTAGACACCGCCGCCGAAAGAGAAGACGGTCGCGCGCCACGGACCGTCCAGGGACGCCGCCAGCAGCGCCAACTGGCGCTCGGCGCCGCCGCCGCCTAGGCTGTCGCATACCATCAGCACGTTCCTGCGCTCGTCCCCGGACACGCGAACCTCCTTTGCGCGGCCGTTGGCCGCGAACCGGACAAGACTAGCCAACAGGGCTCCGGCGGCCAAAGGAAATCGGCCCCGTGCCGGGCCTGGCCCTTGCGGCTCAACAGGATACGCGGTCGGCCGATACCGGGGTTTGACAGCCCGCGACCCCAGCGGATAGGTTTCCCGCGCCAGCCGTCCGTCACGGAAGGACCGACCCTTGCCTCGCATTGTCTACCTCATCGCCGCCGCCCGCCCCAATTTCATGAAGGTCGCCCCCTTGTGGCGCGCCCTGGCGGCCCGGCCCGGCCTGCAGCCGGTCCTGATCCACACCGGCCAGCACTACGACCGCAACATGTCCGACGTGTTCTTCGAGGACCTGGGCCTGCCCCAGCCCGACGTCCACCTGGGCGTGGGCGGCGGCAGCCACGCCCAGCAGACCGCGGGCGTGATGGTGAAGTTCGAGGAGCTGTGCCTTAAGCGGCGGCCCGACCTGGTGGTGGTCGTCGGCGACGTCAACGCCACCATGGCCACCACGGTGGTCGCCGCCAAGCTGCACATCCCGGTGGCCCACGTGGAGGCCGGCCTGCGCAGCCGCGACATGTCCATGCCCGAGGAGATCAACCGCCTGATGACCGACGTGGTGGCGGACCTGCTGTTCACCCCGTCGGCGGACGCGGACGGGAACCTGCGCCGCGAGGGCGTGGCCGAGGCCCGCATCCACCGGGTCGGCAACATCATGATCGACACCCTGGTGGACAAGGTGGAGAAGGCCCGGGGCAACGGCGCGGTGCAGCGGCACGGGCTGAAGCCGCAGGGCTACGGCGTGGTCACCCTGCATCGGCCGTCCAACGTGGACGATCCGCAAACCTTGGCCGCCATTCTCGCCGTCCTCGTCGCGGTGGACCTGCCGCTGATCTTTCCGGCGCATCCCCGCACGCGCAAAGTTATGTTATATAATGGCTTATACGACATGACGGGGCTTGCGTCCTCGCACCTGCGCATCGTCGACCCCCTGGGCTACGACGAGTTCATGAACCTGGTGATCCACAGCAAGCTGGTGCTCACGGACTCGGGCGGCCTGCAGGAAGAGACCACCTGGTTGCGCATTCCCTGCCTGACCCTGCGGCCGAACACCGAACGGCCGATCACCGTCGAGATCGGCACGAACGAGTTGGCCACGGTCGCCTCGCTGCCGGGGCAGATCGCGCGGATCCTGGCCGGCGGCTGGAAGCATGGCCGCGTGCCCGAGCTGTGGGACGGGGCTACGGCGCCGCGGATCGTGGGCGTGATCGAGGGGTTCCTGGCGGGGCGCTGAGCGTACCCCGCTCAGACGTGATATAGTGCGGATTGCAGGCAATCGCTGGAATTGGTATAATTCCTGGCCGTTGCCCGAAGCCAGGTACCCGGAAGGACCTCCGTGAATTTCGAGCCCAGCGCAGAGCAGAAACGCCTCCAGGAAGCGGTGCGCGCCTTCGCCGCCACCCTGAACGAGGGCATGATCGAACGCGACGCCGCCGGCGAGTTCTCCCGCGACGCCTGGCGCCGCTGCGCGGAGTTCGGCATCCCCGGCCTGCCCATCCCCGAGGAGTTCGGCGGCACCGGGCAGGACCTCCTGACCACCATCATCGCCATGGAGGCCATGGGCTACGGCTGCCGGGACAACGGCCTGGTCTTCTCCCTCAACGCCCAGATGTGGGCCTTCGAGATGCCGCTGCTCCACTTCGGGACACAGGAGCAGAAGCGCCGCTGGCTGCCCCGGGTCTGCGCCGGCGAACTCATCGGCGCCCATGCGGTCTCCGAGCCCGATTTCGGCTCGGACGCCATGGCCATGACCACCCGCTACCGCCGCGACGGCGACCACTACGTGCTGGACGGGGCCAAGACCTTCGTCACCAACGGTCCCGTGGCCGACGTGGTGCTGGCCTTCGCCACCCTGGACCCGAAGTTCCGCTCGGCGGGCATCACGGCCTTCCTGATCGAGCGCGGCACCCCGGGCCTGACGATCTCCAAGCCCATCCCGAAGATGGGCCTGCGCACCTCCCCCATGGGCGAGGTCACCTTCGCGGACTGCCGCGTGCCGGTCACCAGCCGCTTGGGCGGCGAGGGCACCGGTTTTGCGATCTTCAACTCCGCCATGGAATGGGAGCGCGCCTGCATCTTCGCCTCCCACCTGGGCAGCATGCAGCACACCTACGAGACCTGCGTAGCTTACGCCAAGTCCCGCAAGCAGTTCGGCGAGCCGATCGGGCACTTCGCCCCGGTCGCGGACAAGATCGTCGAGATGCGCGTGGCCATCGAGTTGGGCCGCCTGCTCCTGTACAAGATCGGGGCCGTCAAGGACGCCGGCGGCTCGGCCGTGCTGGAATCGGCCATGGCCAAGCTCTTCATCTCCGAGGCCCACGTGCAGCAGGCGCTGGACGCGATCCAGATCCACGGCGGCTACGGCTACTCCACCGAGTACGAGATCGAGCGCGAGCTGCGGGACGCCGTGCCCGGGCGCATCTACTCGGGCACCTCGGAAATCCAGCGCCGGATCATCGCCCGGCTGCTCGGGCTGTCGTGAACACCGAGACCCTCGTCAGGATGATCAGGCGGGGCGCCGCCCTCGACCCCACGAAGACCGCGGTGCGGTCGTCCGGCGGCGAGCTGGCCTTCGCCCAGCTGGTGGACGGTGCGGGCCGCATCGCCACGGCCCTGGCCGAGGCCGGCGTCGCCCGCGGCGACCGGGTCGGGATCTGGATGGACAAGACGCCCGCCTGCGTGCAGGCCGTGGTCGGCACCATGATGGCCGGCGCGGCCTACGTGCCCCTGGACCCCAAGGCGCCCTGGCGGCGCTGCCAATCTATCCTGGCCGACTGCGGCGTGGCCGCCGTGTTCGCGGACGGGCCGCGGCTCGCCCAGCTGGCGGACCTGCTGGCGGGCCTGGCGCCGCGCCTGCTCGTGGTCGACGGCGACCCCGGGGCCGTGGGGGCCGCGCCGGGCATGGCGACGACGACGCTTGGCGAGGTGCTGGCCCGGCCGGGCCGGGAGCTGCCGGAGCCGGGGCTCGACGACCTCGCCTACATCCTCTACACCTCCGGCTCGACCGGCACGCCCAAGGGCGTGGTGCACACCCACCGCTCCGGGGCGGACTTCGTGTGCTGGGTGCGCGACACCTACGGGATCACGGCGGACGATGTCTTCTCCAGCCACGCGCCGTTCCACTTCGACCTTTCGGTCTGCGACCTGTACGTCCCCCTGGGCTGCGGCGCCACGGTGCGGCTGATCTCCTCGCTGGAAGCCATGCTGCCGCCGTACCTGGTGCGCAGCGTGGCCGAGTGGGGCATCACCGTGTGGTACTCGGTGCCGTCGATCCTGATCGCCATGATGGAGACGGGCGGGCTGGAGACGGCGGGGTTCGGGCAGGTGCGCATCCTGTTCTTCGCCGGCGAGGTCTTCCCCGCCCCGCAGCTGCAGCGGCTGCGCCGCGCGTTGCCCGGCGTGCGCATGGCCAACCTGTTCGGGCCGACCGAGACCAACGTCTGCACCTACTACGACCTGCCCCCGGACGTCCCGGCCGACCGGCCCATCCCCATCGGCAAGGCCTGCGAGAACCTCGAATCCTTCGTCCTGGACGACGACGGCCGCGAAATCGGTGTCGGCGTCGAAGGCACGCTCTGGATCAAGGGCGGCAACCTGATGTCCGGCTACTGGAACGACCCCGAGCGCACCGCCCTGACACTGAAGCCCGACCCGCGGGGAGGCGACGGGGTGGCCTACTGCACCGGCGACCGCGTGCGCCTGCAGCCGGACGGCGACTACGAGTTCCTGGGCCGGCGCGACCACATGATCAAGATCCGGGGCTTCCGGATCGATACCGGCGAGGTGGAGGCCGCCCTGGCCGCGCAGCCGGCGGTCCTCGAGGCCGTGGTCGTGGCCGTTGCGGGCGGCGAGGCCGGCACCAGGCTGGCGGCCTCGGTCGTGCCGCGCGCGGGCGCTGGCGTCGATGTCAATGAGCTGCGCGCCTTCTGCGCGGACCGGCTGCCCGTCTACATGGTGCCCGAACTGATCGAGGTCCGGGACGCGCTGCCGCGGACCTCCACGGGCAAGGCCGACCGCAAGGCCCTGCAGGCCGCGTGGTCGCAGGAAGGGAACGCATGAACTACGAAGCGGAGATCAAGCACTTCATCGCCACGGAACTGCTGCCGGACGAACGGGGCGCCGCCCTGACCGACGACCAGGCGCTGATCACGTCCGGCCTGGTGGATTCCATGGGTCTGCTGCAGATCCTCGGCTTTGTTCAGCAGAAGTTCGGCACCGACCTGATGGCGACCGGCAGCCCGATGGACTTCGATTCCGTCGGCGCCCTGGCCGCGGCCGTGCGGCGCGGACGGGGCGAATGAGCAGCGCCGGCATGAAGGCCGGGGATCTGTTCCGCGCGGACCTGGCGCGCTACTACGCGCAGCTGCCTCCGGGCATATCGCGCTTGCGCCGGCTGCAGCTCGCCCTGCGTGCCGAGGGCGTCTGCGCGATCGGCTGGTACCGGTTCGGGCAGTACCTGCACAACGAGGCCAGCCTGCCGGTGCGCCTGCTCGGCGAGCTGCCCTACCGCATCGCCGAGAAGTGGATCAGCTACACCGCGGGCATCCATCTGCATCCGCGGACATCCATCGGACCGGGTTTCTACATCGGCCACTACGGCGGGATATGGATCAGCCCGCTGGTCCGGCTGGGCGCCAACTGCAGCGTCCACCAGGGCGTGACCATCGGCGTCGCCGGGTTGCGCGACCCCGGCCGCGGCGGCCCCCAGCTGGGCGACCGGGTCTGGGTCGGCCCCAATGCCGTGGTTACGGGTCAGGTAAGGATAGGCAATGGAGCGGTGATCGGCGCCAACTCCTTGGTCGCCTCGAACATCCCCGAGAACGGCGTGGCCGTGGGCGTGCCGGCCCGCGTGATCGGCTGCTCCGGTTCCGCCAGCCTCATCCGCCTGGCCGGGGAGCAGGATCCTCCGGCCGCCGACTGAGGCGTCGCCCATGGCCGCCGTCGCCGGCATCGGTGTCGATCTGGTGGAAATCGCCCGCCTGCGGCGCCTGCTGGAGGGGCCCGGCGGGGACGGCCTGCGCGAGCGCCTTTTCACCCCCGCCGAGCGCGCCGAGGCCGGCGGGCAGGCGGATCCCGCCCCCCATCTCGCGGTCCGCTTCGCGGCCAAGGAGGCCTACGGCAAGGCCCTGGGCTGCGGCATCAGCCCCCCCGTATCGTGGTCAGAAATCGGGGTTGTCCAGGACGCCGCGGGTAAGCCGGCGCTGGAGCTGACCGGCGCGACGGCGCGGCACTTCGCCGCAGCCGGCGGCGGCCGGCTGCTGGTATCGTTGGGCCGCGGCCGGGACTACGCCCTGGCCCTGGTGGTGCTGGAACGCTAGCGCGGGTCAGCGGCCCGCCTGTTCGATGCGGTCGGCGATGAACGCCACCAGGGGGCGGGGATCCGGCAGGGTCACCGGCCCGGGCCGCACCGCGACGGCCAGCTTCGCCGCCACGGAGTCCGGATCCGGGATCAGGACCAGCTTGCCCGCCGCCGCCAGCGACTCGTCCACCATCCCCTCGCGACCGCGGAAGAAGCTGTAGGACGGCACGCCCATGATGGCCGCCTCGCGGGTCATGGTGCCGCCCCCGCTGAGCACCAGGTCCATGGCCGCCACCAGGCTGGGGCCGTCGAAGACCCGGTCGGGGATGATGACCTGGGCCACCCCCGCCCGCGCCGGCAGGTCCCGCTGGTCGGGCGTGCGGGGCAGGTAGACCAGCTGGACGCCGGGTTCGGCGGCCAGGCGGTCGAGGATGGCGGCGAGGATGCCCTCGGCCTCGGGGTTGTGGTAATGGGCCGTGGTGGCGGGGGGCCGCAGCAGCACCTTGATGCCGTCGGGCCGCAGACCCAGCGCGCCGGCCACCGTGCCGTCCAGCTCCCGGCCGCCCAGGTACAGCTCCTCCTTGTAGCCCGGGTAGCGGACCACCTTGCCGGTCGCGATCCCCGCGGCGGCGCAACGTTCGAGGCTGACCGCCTCGGGCACCAGGATGCTGCGGCAGCACCAGTTGAACAGGCGCGGATCGACCCACTCGTAGTCGTACATCGTGACCGAGGGGATGCCCAGCAGGCGAGAGGCCAGGGGCAGGGCCCGCGAGCCGTGGCCGAAGCTGACCCGGCAGCCGGCGCGGGCCATGGTCCGGGCCAGGGCGGCGGCGCGGCCCAGGGTGCCCTGGACCTTGCCGGCCATGCCGCTACGGTAGGTGCCGCCGACCTTGAGATAGCCATAACCGTACAGATCAAGGAGTTCGCACGTACTCGTGCGGTCCCGGGCCGTGAATATGACGGCGTGGCCGCGTGCCGTGAGCTCGGCGACGAGCGGCCGCATGATCAGGACGTGGGGGCCGTTGTCGGCGTCGAACCAAATCTTCACGGACGGGGCCCCCTGGACGACCGCGCGGCCAAACCCTCTCGATAGTTGTCTTCGATGCGGCGGGCTACTCCTGCGATGCCGTATTCGGCAGTCGCGCGGGCCCGGGCAACCGTCGCCAACCGCTTGGCCAGGTCCCGATCGGCAAGCAGGCGCCCGATCGCCGCAGCCAGCGCTGGAGGGTCGGCGGGCGGCACGAGCAAGGCCGATTCCCCGTCCGTGACCGCATCCGGGATACCACCCACACGCGTCGCGACGATCGGCCGCGCCGACGCCATGGCTTCCAGCAACGAGACGGGCAGCCCCTCGCGGACGCTGCTCATCGCCCACACGTCCATAACCGCGAGCAGATCCCCGACGTCGTCGCGCCGCCCTGCCATGACCACGTGGTCCTGCAGGCCGCGCCTCATTACGTCCGCGGCCAACTCATCGCGCAGGCGCCCTTCGCCCACTTGCAACCAGCAGATGTCCGGTACTTGCCGGCGCAGC
The DNA here is from genome assembly GCA_014859985.1 of Candidatus Krumholzibacteriia bacterium. Lineage (GTDB taxonomy): Bacteria > Krumholzibacteriota > Krumholzibacteriia > LZORAL124-64-63 > LZORAL124-64-63 > JACZKN01. The sequence goes on from JACZKN010000171.1 coordinate 12,467, forward strand.
AAGTCTACGGCCGCCAATAGGTCGTGGTAGGCCTTCTCGCCTGTCATGCGGCCGACAGAGCCCACGACCGGTCGATCCGGGGCAATGCCCAGGCCGGCGCGGCAACGCACCCGGGCCTCCCGGGCGTCCTCCAGCTTGGGAATGGGCACCCCGTTGGGCACCAGCACAATCTTGTCAGCTGCCACCCGCTCGCGGCGTCGCCGGATCTCCAGGACATCCTTCGAGACGGCAATGTGGCGCCAGGTCCGCTTGGTGAGCCAGCGGTCGGCGGCGATGTGTAAACGGCCCTTCCAGGTCTCCTGACCGTGTTCCGTGGTCATCAGTACCGGCACACCGGCCAGCATTCCGGCCAGCCGACCCCAGAAGGCGGCCCCATAGAGGTGGGTGTGGACCACGAGCGCATGTTCCCGGCGCAGCCACTGGGCAATGGCCCACAGGTCCAGGGGCATGCGGCGGAGGCGAGCGCGGATCACATGAACGGGAACCCCCGCCGATTCAACAGTGTCGGCAAGCTCGCCGCGTCCGGTCAGGCAAAGGACGGTATGGCGGAAGGCAGTTCTGTCGGCGGCGAACAAATAATTGACAAGCTGCATTTCGGCACCGCCGGTGCGGAGAGTGCCGATGACATGCACCACGTGCCAGGGAACACAGTGAGTAGATGTATTGCTCTGCACCATTGGAGCCACTCCGGGTCCGCTCAGGGCTGGGCCGCCCCGCCGACGCTGATGATCTTGTAGTAACGAACGCCAAGTTCGCTCTGCAGCCGGTGCGCCTCGGCTAGCGCCGTAGCGCGGTCCCCGAAGGGGCCGATGAAGACACGGTACCAGCCCACGCCGCGCACCAGGTCGTAGCGGTAGAACGCCCCAGGTGCGTAGGTGCTCAACTCCGAGGCGTAGGTGATGGCCCGGTCCTCGGTGCGGAAAGAGCCGATGTGGACGCACCATTCGCCGTCGGGTACCGTCGGTGCGAACTCGGCCGGCGGGGTCGCTGCACTATCAATCGAGGTGTCCACCACCGCAGATACCGGGGCCGTACCGCTCGTGTCCGCGTCAGCAGGAGCGGCTTCGCCGGCTTCGGCCAGAATCAGCGGCATCGTGTCCGCCGCGACTGTCCGCGGCGGCTCGGCCGCACTGGGTACCGCCGTATACGGCCCGGCATTCGGACCCGACGCCGACGCGAACAGGTCCGTCAGGAAGTAGAGACCCGCAACGATGCCTACCGCCGCCAGCGCTAACACCGACACCACCCAGGCGGCAGCCCGCCGCTTGCGCCGCCGCGTTCGTGCGTACGTGAAGGCGGGCGCGACGTCCGGTGCGGCAGCTACCGCGTAGGCGGACCGCTCCGCGCCGCCCGGGCGTGCGGCAGGCTCCTCCGGGACGGCCGCCGGCCGCGTCCGAGGCCGCGGCGCCTCGATATCCTCGGGCCGGACCTTGTCCCGCCCGGCCACGTAGGCCGCCAGCAGCCCCTCGTTGGCCAGGGTATTGACCACCCGCGGCACGCCCGCGCTCAGCTCGTAGATGCGGTCCAGCGCCCCGCGCGAGAAGACCTCCGCCTCGCTGCCGGCCACGGCCATGCGGTGGTGCACGTAGCCCTCCACCTCGGCCCGGGACAGGGGTTCGAGGCGGTAGTGGACGCGGATGCGCTGGCGGAGCTGGCGCAGGCCCGGGGAATCGACCACGTCCTCGAGCTCGGGCTGGCCCACCAGCACCAACTGCACCGGCTGGTCGTGGCCCTGGCCCAGGTTGGTCAGCAGCCGGATCTCCTCCAGCGCGTCGGCCTTCAGGTTCTGGGCCTCGTCCACCACGATGAGCACCCGGCGGCCGGCGGCGCTGTTGGCCAGCAGGTGGTTCTTGAAGGCGATCAGCAGGTCGGACTTGTCCGAACCCGGCGGCGGGTTCACCCCCAGGTCGTCGAGGATGAGCTTCAGCAGCTCGCGCCCGTCCACCCGGGTGTTGGTCACCAGCGCGGTCTCGAAGTGCTCGCCCAGGTGGCTGAGGAAGGACTGGATGGCCATGGTCTTGCCCGTGCCGATGGGCCCGGTGATCATGACCAGCGGCTCGCCGTTGTCCACTCCGTAGACCAGGTGGGCCATGCTCTCCTCGAAGGCCTCCGAGCGGAACAGGAAGTCGAGCTTCGGCGAGAGGCCGAAGGGGTTGGCGAGCAGGCCGAAGTGGTCGAGGTACATGCCTAGCGTGCTCCGTCGGCGGCGGGATCCCCGGTGAACTCCCCGCGCTCCGGGTCATAGCCGTCCTGGATGCCGGCGGCCATGTAGAAGAGCGCCCCCACGAACGAGAAGTAACGGTAATCGATGGCTAAGCCGCCGACCAGGTAACCGACATAGATCCCCGCGACCACGGGTAGGACGTACCGTGCGAAGTCGTCATCGGGACCGGCCCGCTTCAGCCGACGCCACAGGCCGACAAGGATCAGCCAGTAGATGCCCATCTGCATGCCAAAGCCCACCAGACCGTCTTCGGCCAGCGGCCCTAGGTAGATGTCGTGGAGCGAGACGCCTCGGACCTGGCGTAGGCGAATCGTGCCAACCACCGGAAGCGACGTAGGCTGCATGTAGTCGTCACGGGCCGTACGATAACGGAAATAGCCGACACCGAATAGAGGCTCACTCTGCCACACCCTGAAGGCGGTGACTGCGATACCGAGCCTTGATTGGATCGTGTCTTCGTTCTCGACGCGTTCCTTCATGAACTTGTCCTGGCCGACACCGAGGACAGCAACGGCAAGGACAGTTCCCACGACGATGCTGGCCGTAGCTACCGGCAGATAACGCCGCCGATTAAGCACAGCGGCAAGACTCACGGCTAGGAAACCGGCCAACCAGGATCCGCGCGTGTAGGTGAAATAGAGCCCCGCGAAACCAAGAAGGAGGCTCGCGAATATCAATCCTTTGACGGGCTTCGCCCGGACCTTCGCAAAGAAATAGAAGTGCAGCGGCAGCATCATGCCGATAATGGTCCCAAACAAAGGGGCCTGCAGGAACGGTCCGCAGGATCGGCCCATGAATCCGATGTAGTCCTCCCGCATGTACGCCGGCCACAGCAGCCAATTGATGTTCAGCTTCTCCGCCACCGACGTGACGTGGTAGTAGACACTTAGCGCGAAGAGAATGGTGAACAAAACATGCACGTGCTTTCTCGTGACGATGATGTTCTTGGCAAAGAAGAAGACCACGTATGGGATAAGGTTGCTCATCGACCAGAACCGGACGTACGTCATGTCGTCCATCGCCACCCGGGCGAAGATATAGGCGCAGTGCGCAATCAGCAGGGCCTCCAGCTTTCCGAAGCGCACCAGCGCCCGCCGCGTTGAGACGAACTTGACCATAGTCACGATCGCGAGCCATATGAGCGTGATGCGGTCCAGCGTCATGTCCGGCAGCACGGGGGCCTGGATTGCCCAGATGAAGCGGAAACCGCCGATGACGACAAGCCAGACGTAGAACGGGATCGCGAGATCACGGAATGACACAATGGCGTAGAGGGTGAGGCCGAGACAGACGCCAAGCGCGATGACGAATCCGTCAGCGCCGACTCGGGCGTAGACGAAGTTGCTGCCCCAGGCGACCATCGTGGCGACTAGCAGGACGCCGAACGCGGTGAACCTGCCGCGCCGCGAAGCGGGCCTCCGCGCAACCGATTCCACCGCGCTCTGTAGCTGGCCGGTCACACCCGCTCCGCATCGCCGATGCTCGCCAGGACAGGCAGCTTGAGATTCGCCTCGACGTCGTGCGGCGAGTAGATGCGATGGTCAAGCGCATCGACAATGAACCCGACCACGATCCCGAGCGCGAGCGCAAAGACCGCGAGCACGACGAAGTACACCATCGTCTTGCCGCCGGATAGAAGGGAGACCAATTCGGGTTCCGTGAGCACGACGACCGAACTTACGCGTCCGTCGGCAAGCTCGTTCATGCGCACTTCGCCCCACTTGCCCTGCAGATCCTCGAGCAGATGTCGCAGGGATTCGATCTCCGTATCGATGATCGAGACGCGGCCGTATGCTTCCGGTGCGCCGGAGTTCTTGTCCTTCAGGCCGGCTATCTCCTCTTCGAGACTGAAAATGCGTCCCGCGAGCGAATCCCTCTGCAAACGGATGCCCTCGATATACGCCGCGTGTTCGACCCTGAGCCGGGCCAGCGACTGATCCAGCAGCGCCTGTTGCCGGCGTGCCGGTACGCTGTCGGGGGTGTGGACCGAGAGGATCGAATGCAGCGCATCCTCGTGCTTCATCACCAGGTTGCGCAGGAAGACCATGGATTCGGCTGCGCTTTGGTCGCGCCCGACGGGAAAATCGCGCGGATCGCCGTCGAGACGGCGCACCAATTCAGCGTACTCGGTCGCCAGGGCGTTGTAATCGACCCTGGCACGCGACAAGGCACTTGTAAGGTCGGCCTCAAGACCGATGCCGTGGCGAACTTCGTCGACGAACGAGGTGTAGCCGCCTGCTCGCTGCACCTCGGCGCGGGCCAGGTGCAGGGAGTCGATCTGGGCCCGCACCGCCTTCATCTGATCCTCGTAAAAGGCGATGGCCTGCGGGTTGCGGCGTCCGGTGTTGTGGTAGCTGATGAATGCATCGCGCATCGCGCGCGCGCCGATCATGGCGATACGCGGCTTGATGGCGATGAAGCGGATCTCCAGGATGTTTGACTCGCCTACGGGCCCCGCGTCGACACCGTCAGCCAGGTAGTCACGGAGGTCCGCAAGTGTCTCGCCGCCCGTGAAAGCCGGATCCAACGACTTGATGATTTCGAACGAGTCCGCCAGTGCCGCCGCCGCCTTTTCGGCCACCGGCACGCTCATGGCGATGTTGTAGAGCGTGCTCAGTTCGCGGTCGTAATCCACGTTTTGGATCGTATTCCACTGGGGCAGTTCGACCTTCTGCAGCTCCACCACGACCCGCGAGGCGGCCGTGAAGGTGCCGGTCTGGCGGAACAGCCCGATGCCGCCCACGACGATGATGGGCAGCGACACGGCCAGGATGATCCACCGCCGCCTAAACAGGGTGAACACCACGTCGCGCAGCGAAACGCCCTTCTGCAAGGCGGGAAGCTGCACCTTCTCCGGCAGGTTGCCTACCATGGGCTAGTACCTCCCTACGGCTTCGCCGGACAGGTAGCGGAAATCTGCCGCTATGCGCGTGATATTCAATACTCCCTGCAGGATCGTGCGCGAGAAATACGCGAAGTCGCCGGTACGCGAGCGCGGGACGTAGACGATGTCGAACGGCTTGAGCGTCACCATCGCCAGGGCGGCGGCCTCGGGCCGGTGGATGGCGTCCAGGTCGATCTCCTGCACCAGGTATCCCTCAGGGCTGACCCGCACAAGCACGGTACCGCCCTTGGCGGCGTCCTCCCTGAAGCCCCCGGCGAGGGCGATGGCATTGACGATGCCGAGTCCGCCCGCCGGCAGCTTGAACATGCCGGGGTCCTTGACCTCGCCCAGCACGTAGACCCGGCGCCCCGGGGTTTCGGCCACGATGACCGAGAGCGACGGTTCGATATAGTCCTTGGCGTAGGCCGCCGTGACGATCGAGTCGGCCTCGACCAGCGTGTGCCCGGCCAGCACGATGCGGTCCACGCCCACCAGCGACACCGCCCCGTCGGCCAGGACAACCACGCCTTCCTGCGTAAGTTCTTTCTCGTAGGGGAAGGCGATGCGCAGGATGTCGCCCTCCTGGATCCGGTAGGCCCGCCCGGCGTCGGCCGCGATAGTCCGCCGTTGCGCCGGGTCGAATTCCACGAAAGTCGATCGCATTTCCCGATACGACGACCCCCCGCACCCGCCCAGCGCCAGCCCCGCCAGCATCGCTCCGCCCAGCCCCAGGATCCGCCAAAGCATCGTCATGGCACCCGCCTACAGCCTGTCGTAGATGATCTTCGGCAGCGCGAAGGAGCGGCGGTTGATGACCGCCCCCAGCGTCTGCACACCCTTGTCCCGCAGCGCCTCCAGCCCGTGGTCGATCACTTCCCACTTCAGGTGCTGCTGCTCGATGACCAGGAGGAACCCGTCGGTGGCGGCCGCCATCAGCGCCGTGTCGGTGGACGCCAGCATGGGCGGCAGGTCCAGCAGGACAAGGTCGAAGCGGACCGCCAGGCCCGCCAGCAGGTCGGCGTAGCTGCGCGAGGCGATCAGGTTCTTGGCCCGGGGCAGGTCCTGGCCCGCCGCCACCAGCAGCGGGTTCACGGTCCGGCCCAGGTCCGCCGCGCGCTCCGGGGTCCGCAGCAGGTCGGCGAACGTGGGCTCGTCCGTCACCCGCAGCTTGGCCTGCGGCGCCAGGAAGTTGGCGTCGATCCAGCACACCTTCCGGCCGTAGTCCCGGGCCAGGATCAACGCGGTGTTGTAGGAGACGAAGCTGGCGCCCTCGCCCGCGACCGACGACGCCACCGCCAGCACCGTGCCCCGGTCGCTGCGGCGCAGGGCCAGGATCTGGCTCGCCAGCTTGGCGAAATCGCCCGCCTGGCGGGGGCTGGGCGCGGGAAAGAGGTGGACGGTGCCGACACGCCCGATGTCGGCGCTCAGCTCGGAGCGCTCGGCGGTCTGCTTCCGGTAGGCATCGAAGATCTTCGACATCGCAACTCCGCGGGCCGGCCATCCGGCCGTCCCCGCAGCTTCGGGGTCACTTGCACAGCAGACTCGGGTCGTCCAGGCAGGATGCGCAGCACCTTCAGGCTATCGTCTTCCCGCCCAGGAGCTTTACCAAATTCGTCTACGGTCCCCCCGAAGCAAGTGATTGGAGTCGCTACGGTTAATATCGTTCGAGGATCCACGCGGACACCGCGGGGCCTGCCCGGCAAAGGCATCCCCGCGGCCGGCTCGGACCGCCCTATGTCTCATCATGATAACAGATCGCGAGCTATTTGGCTACCCTGCGCACCACATCCGCCACCAGCTGGATCTGCTCGGCCGTCAGGTCCCCGTGCATGGGCAGGCTGACGATCTTGTCGGCGATCCCGCAGGAGACCGGGAACTGCGCCGGCTCGTACCCCAGGTCCGCGTACGCCGGCGTCACCGGCAGGGGCACCGGGTAGTGGATGCCGCAGCCGACGCCCGCCTCGCCCAGGGCCTTCATCAGCTCGTCCCGGTTGTTCACCTGGATCACGTACAGGTGGAAGACGTGGCGGGTATCGGCCCTGGTCAACGGGACCACGCAGACGTCCTTGAGCGCCTTGTTGTAGGCCGCCGCCGCGGCGATGCGCTGGTCCGTCCAGGCGTCCAGGTGCTTCAGCTTGACCGACAGCACGGCGCCCTGGATGCCGTCGAGGCGGCTGTTGGCGCCCACGAAATCGTGGCGGTACTTCACGTTCGAGCCGTGGTCGCCGAGCTTGCGGATGTCCGTGGCCAGGGCCTCGTCATCGGTGGTCACGGCGCCGGCGTCGCCGTAGGCGCCCAGGTTCTTGCCGGGGTAGAAGCTGTAGCAGGCCGCCTTGCCGAAGCTGCCGGCCTTCTTGCCCTTGTAGGTCGCGCCGTGGCTCTGGGCGCAGTCCTCGACCACCAGCAGGTCGTGCTTGTCGGCGATGGCCATGATGGGGTCCATGTCCGCCGGCTGCCCGTACAGGTGCACCGGCACGATGGCCCGCGTGCGGGGCGTGATGGCCGCCTCGAGCTGCGCCGGGTCGAGGGTGTAGGTCACCGGGTCGCAGTCCACGAACACGGGCGTGGCGCCGGTCCAGCTGATGCCCTCGGCGGTGGCGATGAAGGTGTTGGCGGCGGTGATGACCTCGTCGCCGGGCCCGAAGCCCAGGGCCTTCATGGCCATGAAGAGGGCGTCGGTGCCGTTGGCCACCCCCACGCAGTGCTTCGCCCCGGTGTAGGCGGCGAACTCGGCCTCGAAGCCGCGGGCGTTGATGAACGCGCAGCTTTCGAGGACCTGGCCGATGGCCGCGTCCACCTCGCCCTTGATGCTCCGGTACTGGGCCTTCAGATCGACGAATTGCACCTTCATGCCGTCCACTCCCGGTCAGGTCGACCGCCGGCGGGACCGCGCCGGCGCGTGCGGAGGGCGGGCGCACCCCGCTCCCCAAATATGGTCCAGGGGAAGGGATCGTCCAAACCGGATTCGTGTTAAGTGCTTTTCGCAAAGCGGAGTCCGCCGGTCGGACTCCCGGTCCGGCCCCCGCCCGACCTCGCCCCGGGGCCGGGTCTGTGCTACCTTCTGGTCCTGTCGCCCCCTGCACCCCGGACCGGATGGTGGCCTCCATGCAGCGCTCCCTGGCCCTCGCCGCGGCCTTCGTCTTCCTGGCCGGCCCTGCCGCCGCCGCTGGCCCGCCCGTCGCGGGCGCCCGGGACGGCAAGCCCGCCGTCCTGCTGACCGCACCGCTGCGCACGGTCTTCGACTGCGCCGGCCGCGACACCCTGCTGCTGGTGCCGGGCCTGGTGGACACCCTGCGGGACGACACCACCGGCGGGCCGACCGCGCTGGACGCCTACGCCTGCCGCCCCTGGGCCGAGACCGGCCCGGAGCACGTCTACCGCCTGGAGGTGGCCGAGGAACTGGACTTCTGGGCCGGCCTGCGGGACCTGGCGCCGGACCTGGACCTGGACCTGTTCCTGCTGGACGGCTGCGACACCGACGCCTGCCTGATCGGCGAGAACACCGAACTGGGGGCGCGCCTGGCCCCGGGCACCTACTGGCTGATCGTCGACGGCGCCGCGGGACCGGGCGTCGTGACCGCCGGCGCCTACACCCTGGCCCTGGAGACCCGCTACCCCGGGGTGCCGCCCCAGATCTGCACGGGCGGCCTGGCCGAACCGCTGGCCTGCACCGTGGGCGGCGGCATCGCCCGCAGCGGCACCCTGTTCGGGCAGCCGGACCTGCTGCGCAGCCACCCCTGCAACCCGTTCCTGGCCCGGGGCGGGGAGGTCTGGTACGCCCTCGAGCTGCTGCCGGGGCAGGGGTTTTCCGCCAACATGCCGACGGTGGCCCCCCAGCTGGACGCGGTGCTGTGGCTGTTCGCGGGCTGCGGGCCCGAGGCCGAGTGCCTGGCGGTGGCCGACCGGGAGACCGCGGGCGTGCCCGAGTCCCTCACCTGGCAGAACCCGGTGGCCGAAACGGTGACCGTCTGGCTGGCGGTGGACGCGGCGCGGCCGCCTGCCAGCGAGGCTGCCGGCGCTTTCGAACTGGCCATCACCTGCGGGACCGAGGTGCCAACCGCGAAGACCTCGATCGGGTCGGTGCGGGCGCGGTTCCGCTGAACCCTGTTCCGCTGCACCCTGTTCCGCTGCACCCTTGCCCGTCGTCCCCCGGCGTGCGATGATCATAGCATATCAATGGCTTACGAACTCCAGCCGAGGATGCCGCCGCGTGCCACCGGATTCCCAGCATTGGCGATGGCGCCTTGCCCGTGGTCTCGAGCCCCTGTGGGGCGAGACCTGGAACATCGGCTGCGCCCGGCCTCCCCGGCCGGGAGCCGCCGCCGACCGGGTCCGCACGGTCATCGACCCGGTGTGGCTCTTCCCCGCGGACCGCAGCCGCTCCTACGCCGACCCCTGGGTGGCCGCCGACGGCGACCGGACCTGGCTCTTCTGCGAGGTCTACGACCTGGGCCGGGGCCACGGCGCCATCGGCTGCTGCGAGCTGGCCGCCGACGGCAGCGGGTGGCAGGCCGGACCGCTGCGGATCGTCCTGAGCGGACGCCACCACCTGTCCTACCCCTGCCTGTTCCGCGACCGCGGCAGCTGGTGCATGGTCCCGGAGGCGGCCGAATCGGGTGCGGTGCGCCTGTTCCGCGCGACGCGGTTCCCGTGGCAATGGCAGGAGGAGGCGGTCCTGCTGCCAGGCTACCCGGGCCTCGACCCCACCGTCCATCGCGACGAGGCCGGCTGGTGGCTGTTCAGCACGCGCCTGGACAGCAGCGAGAACTGCTGCCTGCACCTGCACCACGCCCCCCGCCTGGACGGACCCTGGACCGAGGTGGGCGGACGGCCCGTCAAGCGCGACGCCGGCTCGGGTCGGCCGGCGGGGCCGCTGTTCCGGCAGGACGGCATGCTGCTGCGGCCGGCCCAGGACTGCCGCGGCACCTACGGCCGCATGCTGGTGCTCAACCGCGTCGACGCGCTGACGCCGGCCGGGTTCGCCGAGACCCCCGTGCTGCGCCTAGCGCCTGCGGCCGACGGCCCCTACCCCGCGGGCATGCACTCATACGCACCGCTCCCGGACGGGCGCATCCTCGTGGATGCCAAGCGTTTCACCGGGCTGAAGGCCCGGTTCGCCCGGCCATTGGTCGCGCGCCGGCTGCGGGCCGAGCGCCGCCGGGAGGTGCCCCATGGCCGGTGACCTGCGCGCGGCGCTGCGCATCCGGCGCAACCTGCGGGCGGCCCGGCCCCGGCCGGGCGTCGTGCACCTGAACCTCACCGGCCGCTGCCCCGGCCGCTGCTGGCACTGCGAGAAGGCCGGCTGCGGCGAGGGCCGGGACATGCCCGCCCCGGCGCTGGAGCAGGCCCTTGGCCTGGCGGAGACCTTCGGCTGCAGGCTCTCGCTGGCCGGCGGGGAGCCCCTGGCGCACCGCCGCTGGCAGGCCGTGGTGGCGGCGGCGGCGGCGCGGAGCCGCGGCGTGGACCTGTTCACCGGCGGCTACCGGTTGGACCGCCTGGACGCGGCCGACCGCGCGCTGCTGGCCGAGGCCGTGGACCAGCTCTTCGTCTCCCTCGACGGCGCCACCGCGGCGGTCCACGACCGGCTGCGGGGCGTCGACGGGCTCTTCGCCGCAGCGACGGCCTACCTGACCGCCGGCCCCCGGCCGCGGCAGACCTGGATCGTCCACGTGCCCCAGCCCGACTGCGCCGGCTTGCCCGACATGATCGACCTGGCGGCCGACCTGCGCTGCGGCCTGGTGGTGCAGCCCCTGATCTTCGTCAGCAGCTTCCCCGACCTGCCGCCGGCGCCGCTGAAGACGGATCTGCGGACCCGGCTGCCCCAGGTCGCGGATACGGCGCGCCGCCACGTCGAGGCCGCGGCCGTGCACGCCCGCCGCCGCGGCCTGCCCCACAACCTGGACGAGGTGGCGGCCTCCATCGGGCCGTACTGCGCCCACGCGGACGACGGCTCCTGGTTCGCCGCGCACACCCTGCCGCGGTTCCGCTGTAGCGTGCCCTGGCAGCAGGTCACCGTGGACGAGCAGGGACGGCTGCAGCCGTGCGTGTTCCTGCCGGCGGCCGACGGGCCGGCAAGCGAGCCGACCGCCGAGAACTGGTGGCGGCTGGCGACGGACTACCGCCGACGCCTGGCCGCGGGCGAGACCTGGGAAGCCTGCCGCAGCTGCAGCTGCCACTTCGGCGTCAACTGGCGCAACAGCATCGTCATGCATCCGTGGGTGAACCGCCGCGGGCTCGCCGCGCTGGTGCGCAAGCGGCTTGCGGTTCATCGTTTCGGTCACCGGCAGGAGGCCTGAGATGTCGCTGCGCCGCCACGCCTACGAACAAGCCAACCGGCTCCTGCTGGCCGGCCCTGCCCCCCTGCGCCGCGCGGCGGTGGGCGCGGCCGCGCTGCTGCCGTTCGCCCGGGTGCTGCCCCGCTTCATGATGGTCGAACCCACCAACGCCTGCGACCTGGCCTGCCCCCTGTGCCCGGTGGGGGCCCGCACCATGACCCGCGCCCGCGGCTTCCTGGATCCGGACGCCTACCGCGGCCTGCTGGACGAGGTCCGCACCCACGTGCGCCGCATCCTGATGATCTTCGCCGGCGAGCCGCTGCTGCACCCGCGCATCGGTGAGCTGATCGCCGCCACGAATGCGGCCGGCATCCACTGCGGTGTGGGCACCCACGGCAACCTGGACCGCATGCAGGAGATCGTCGACGCGGGGGTCGACGCAGTGCTGTTCGCCCTGGACGGCACGACCCAGGCCACCTACGGCGTCTACCGCCGCGGCGGCAGCCTGGACACCGCCCTGGCCAACCTGGCGCGGTTGGTGGCCGCTCGCGACCGGCGGCCCGGCGGCGGGCCGGCGGTGACCCTGCAGATGGTGGTCATGCGCCACAACGTGCACCAGGTGGGCGAGTTCGTGCGGCTGGGCGCCGACGCCGGCGTCGACGCGGTCTCCCTGCGGCCGGTCTGCGTCAACGACTTCTTCGGGGACGAGCCGTTGGACCTGGCCGAACGCTGGACCCCGCCCGACGACCTGGCGCGGGCCCTGGGTCTGCACCGGGACGGCTGGCGCGGCGCCCGCCCGCCGCTGTGCGAGTGGCCCCTGCAGTCGGTGGTCCTGCACAACGGCGACGTGACCGTCTGCTGCTACGACGCCGACGGCCGCCACGTGGTGGGCAACGCGTTCCGCGAGGGTTTCGCCACCGTGTGGCACGGCGCCGCCCTGGCCGCGGCGCGGCGCCGGGTCGTGCGCCAGTCCCTGCCGCTGTGCGCCCGCTGCGACCTGAACATGTTGGAACCGGTCGTGTTCGACCCGCGCCAGCCACCGGCGCACCTGCTCCCGGCCCTGGACGCCACCACCGCGGCGGCGGCCCGGGGTTGACCGGATCCGCACCCGCATTTAGTGTTCGCAGCGCCACGGAGGCCGCCGCCGGCCCGCCCGTATGCACCCGGATTCCCGAGCGAAATACCCGTCCGCCCGACGCGATCGACCACGGAAGGTGACCGCCCATGGCCGCACCCCGGACCCCGCGCATACCCAAGCCGCGCACCCCCAAACCGCGCGTACCCAAGACCGCCCAGACCATGGCCGCGGGCCAGCGCGAGATCTCCATCAGCGAGTTCTTCACCAAGAACCGCCACCTGCTGGGCTTCGACTCGCCGGCCAAGGCCCTGCTGACGGCCATCAAGGAGGCCGTCGACAACTCCCTGGACGCCTGCGAGGAGGCGGGCATCCCGCCCCGGCTCTTCGTGGAGATCCGCCCCGACCGGCCGGCCAAGCTGGGCCTGGAGCTGACCAGCGTCGAGGAGCCGGAATCCGATCGCAACGGCGGCAAGGCCAAGGCCGGAGGCCGCAGCGGCAACGGCACCAGCCGGGACGAGCGCTACCGCATCATCGTCGAGGACAACGGCCCGGGCATCGTGCCGGCGCAGATCCCCCGCATCTTCGGCAAGTTGTTGTACGGATCCAAGTTCCATAGCCACAAGCAGAGCCGCGGGCAGCAGGGCATCGGCATCTCGGCGGCCGGCATGTACGGGCAGCTGACCACCGGCGAGCCGGTCACCATCTACAGCCGCATCGCCCCGGACCAGCCCGCCCACCGCGTGCGCCTGGTCCTGGACATGAAGAAGAACGAGCCCAACATCATCTCCGACGAGCAGACCATCTGGGAGAAGGACCACGGCACCCGCATCGAGATCACGCTGACCGGCAGCTACAAGCGCGGCCAGCACTCCGTCGACACCTACCTGCAGCAGACGGCCATCGCCAACCCGCACCTGCACCTGACCTACAAGGACCCCAAGGGCGACATCTTCGAGTACCCCAACGCCACCGCCGAGATGCCGGTCGAGGCCAGGGAGATCCAGCCCCACCCCTACGGCGTGGAGCTGGGCGTGCTGGCGCAGATGCTCGCCGACACCAAGTGCCGCAACCTGTCGGCGTTCCTGAAGGAGGAGTTCTGCCGGGTCGGGCCCAAGACCGCCGAGCAGATCCTCGAGACCGCCGGCGTGCCCGAGCGCAAGAACCCCCGCAAGCTGGTCCAGGACGACATCCAGAAATTGCTGGACGCCATCGAGGTCACGAAGATCCCCGCCCCGCCCACCGACTGCCTCTCGCCCATCGGCGAACAGCTGGTCATGGCGGGCCTGAAGACCGGCGTCGAGGCCGACTTCTACACCTCGGTCACCCGCCCCGCGGCCGTCTACCGCGGCAATCCCTTCCAGATCGAGGTGGGCCTGGCCTACGGCGGCCAGCTTCCGGGCGACGAGCTGGCCAGGGTGATGCGCTTCGCCAACCGGGTGCCGCTGCTGTACCAGGCCTCGGCCTGCGCCATCCACAAGGCCATCCTCGGCAGCAACTGGCGCAGCTACGGGCTGCAGCAGAGCAAGGGCGCCCTGCCCTCGGGGCCGCTGGTGATCCTCGTGCACATGGCCTCGGTCTGGGTGCCGTTCACCAGCGAGTCCAAGGAGGCGGTGGCCCACTACCCGGAGATCGTCAAGGAGATCAAGCTCGCGCTGCAGGAGGCCGGCCGGCAGCTGCAGCGCCACATCAACCGCCGCCTCAGGGAGAAGGACGCCTTCAAGAAGCAGAGCTACATCCAGAAGTACATCCCCCACATCGGGGACGCCCTGCAGGAGATCCTGCTGCTCTCGGACCCGGAGCGCGAGGAGGTCATCACCGTGCTGACCGACACCCTCGAGCGCAGCCGCAAGCTCTAGGAAGGACCGCCTGATGGCCGACGCCGACCGACGCTACGCCCGTTTCCTCGACCTGGTGCACGAGGTCCACGACCTGGGCAGCGCCATGGGCCTGCTCGAATGGGACCAGGAGGTGATGATGCCGCCCCGCGGCGTCGTCGGCCGCGCCCGGGTGCGCGCCACCGTGGCCGCCCTGATGCACGACCGCATGGTGGACGACGAGCTGGGTGGGCTGATCGCCGAACTGGCCGCCGCCGGCCCCGGCGATCCCTGGTCCGCGGCCAACCTGCGCGAGATGAAGCGGCAGCGGGACCGGGCGGTGAAGGTGCCCCGCGAGCTGGTGGCCGACCTGGCCCGCGAGGGCTCCCTGGCCCAGCAGGCCTGGGTCGAGGCCCGCCGCCTGGACGACTGGGCCCGCTTCGCCCCCCACCTGGCCCGGCTTACGGACCTCAAGCGCCGCGAGGCCGAGGCCGTCGGCTACGCGACCGAGCCCTACGACGCCCTGCTGGACGAGTACGAACCGGGGGCGCGCGCCGCCGCCCTGGCGGAACTGTTCACCCGCCTGCGGCAGGGTCTGGTGCCGGTGCTGGACGCCCTGCGCGGGGCGGCCC
>JACZKN010000027.1 GCA_014859985.1 Candidatus Krumholzibacteriia bacterium
CCTGGTGGCGGTGCTGCCCCGCCTGGCGGCGGCGGTGCGCCTGCCGGCGGCGGGGGCCTGCTGCCCGGTACTGGAGTAGCGTTTTTTTGCGTAAATAGTTGCGCGAAGCAACCGTAATAGGAGGACCATCATGACGAACCGGACCCACACCACCGACCACGATCCCGATCGCCTGCGGGCCATCGTCCAGGAGCACTACGGAGCGGTCGCCGCCGGCGGCACGGGCTGCTGCACCGGCGGCAGCTGCGGCGACGGCGCGCTTACCCTGCAGGACGCGGCCCGTCGCCTGGGCTACGACGAGGCCGACATCGCCAGCCTGCCGACCAACGCGCAGCTGAGCCTCGGCTGCGGCAACCCGCTGGTCCTGGCCTCGCTCAAGCCGGGCCAGACGGTGCTGGACCTGGGCAGCGGCGCGGGTTTCGACGCCCTGCTGGCGGCCGCCCGGGTCGGGCCCACGGGCAAGGTCATCGGCGTCGATATGACCCCGGCCATGGTCGAGCGGGCCAGCAGCGCCGCCGCCGGCCGGGCCGAGGTGGAGTTCCGCCTCGGCCGCCTGGAAGAGCTGCCGGTGGACGACGATTCCGTCGACGTCATCATCTCCAACTGCGTGGTCAACCTGTCGCCGGAGAAGGAGCGCGTCTTCGCGGAGGCGTTCCGGGTGCTGCGGCCGGGCGGGCGGCTGGCCATCGCCGATCCGGTGAAGATCCGCCCGCTCGAGGGGACCCGCTGGGAAGGGGCGCAGCACATGGCGGCCTGCATCAGCGGGGCCATGACCGTGGCCGAGTACCAGGATCGGCTGCATCAGGCGGGCTTCACCGACGTGAAGGTGGCGGTCGAGGACGGCAGCGCCGCCCACATCAGCGACTGGGATCCGGGCACGGGGGTGGAGAAGTACCTGCGCTCGGCCTACGTGGAGGCGCGCAAGCCCACCGCCCTGGCCTGAGCGGCGGGCGCCCCGGTCCGGTCAATGCCGGACCGGGGCGCCGCCCGCAATCCACATCCTACAGAAGCGTCGCCGCCAGGCTGGCCAGCTCGCTCCGCTCGCTCTTGGCCAGGGTGATGTGCCCGTGGATCGGCTGGTCCTTGAACCGTTCCACGACGTAGGTCAGGCCGTTGGACGAGGCGTCGAGGTACGGGTTGTCGATCTGGTAGGCGTCACCGGTGAGGATCACCTTGGCGCCTTCGCCCGCGCGGCTGACCACGGTCTTGACCTCGTGCGGCGTCAGGTTCTGGGCCTCGTCGATGATGATGAACAGCTTGGGCAGGCTGCGCCCGCGGATGTAGGTGACCGCCTCCACCTCGACCACGCCCGTGTCGTACAGGTACTGCACCTTGTCGCCGGACTGCTCGAGCTTGGGGTCGACCAGGTACTGCAGGTTGTCCGAGACCGGCTCCATCCAGCTGGAGAGCTTCTCCTCCTTGCTGCCGGGCAGGTAGCCGATGTCCCGGCCCAGGGGCATGATGGGCCGCGAGACCATGATCCGCCGGTAGCGCTTCTCCTCGGCCACCAGCTGCAGGCCCACCGCCAACGCCAGCAGGGTCTTGCCCGTGCCCGCCTGGCCCAGCATGGTCACCAGCTGGATGTCCGGGCGCATCAGCAGCTCGAAAGCGAACTGCTGCTGCAGGTTCCTGGCCGACAGGCCCCAGGGGTGGCTGTCGCCGTGCTGCAGGGGCTCGACCAGGCCGCTGTCGGCGCGGAAGATGCCGCGGGCGGTGTGCTTGGGGTTGTTCGCCGATTTCAGCAGCACGCCCTCGTTGGGGTGCAGGTGCGCGTCCAGGCGGACGGGCTCGTGCTTGTAGAAACCCTCGACCGTCTCGTGGGGCACCTCGTGCTCGGACCATCCGCTGTACAGCTCGTCGAAGTTCACGCGGGTGGCCAGGAAGTCCTGGGCCTGGATGCCCAGGGCGTCGGCCTTGACCCGGGCGTTGATGTCCTTGGTGACGAAGACCACGTCGGCGCCGGCCTTCCGCAGGGCCACGCCGGCAGCGAGGATGCGGTTGTCCGGGACCGAGCGGTCCATGCCCTTGGGCAGGTCCTCGACGAAGCTCTTGACCGTCACGTACAGCTTGCCGCCGCCGGGGACGGCCACGCCGTGGGACAGGGGCAGGCCGTTGCGCAGGGAGTCGATGTCGCGGATCACGCGGCGGGCGTTGCGGGCCTTCTCGTCGTTGCCGCGCTTGAAACGGTCGAGCTCCTCGAGCACGTCGATGGTCAGGATGACGTTGTTGTCCTCGAAGGCGTGGAGGCTGTCGGCGTCGTGCAGAAGAACGTTGGTGTCGAGGAGGTAGCTGCGGCCTGGGGGGGTGGGGATCTGGTCCTGATCGTCCAGCGAGAGACCGGTGCTGTCTGGCATGGAATCCCTCCATGGTGATGACCGGCGCGAACGCCCCGCAGGGCGGCGGATCCTTCCGCCGGCAGGATACACCCGAACCCCCGCCTTGTCGCGCCTGTTTTGAACCCTTATGCTATCGGCCGCCGCACGCCCCGGCTTAGTCAAGGAGGACGCCCCCGTGACTGTCCGCTGTTTCCTGGCCGCCGTCCTGGCGGTTGCCGGCCTGCTGCCGGCGAGCCCTTTGGCCGCACCGGAACCGGTTTGGCCCCTTGATCTTGAGCCGCGGCACCTCACCTCCAACTTCATGGAGCGCCGGCCGGGCCGCTACCACGCCGGCCTGGACCTCAAGACCCGATCGCGCACCGGTTTCGCCGTGCGGGCGGTCGAGGACGGCCACGTCAGCCGCGTGCGCGCCGAGGCCGGGGCCTATGGCCGGGCGGTGTACGTGACCGGCGTCTCGGGCCGCAACACGGTCTACGCCCATCTCGAATGCTTCAGCGACCGCATCGAGGCCCTGGTCAGGGCCGACCGTGAGCGCAGCGGCGTCTACCGGGTGCGCCTGGAGCCTGGCCCGCAGGCGCTGCCGGTCCGCGCGGGCGAGGTGCTGGGCCTCTCGGGCCAGAGCGGCACCGACGGCCCGCACCTGCACTTCGAGGTGCGCGACGCCGCCCAGCAGCCGCTCAACCCGTTGGACTGGGGCTTCGCCGTGGCGGACACCTTCGCGCCCGTGATCGCGGCGGTCACGGCCCACGCGGCGGCGCCCCCGAACGCCGGCGCGCCGGTAGCGGTGGCGGTGCGCAACGCGGCCGGCCTGGCCGGCACCCTGCCCCCCCTGGAGATCCGCGGCCCGGTGGCCTTCAGCGCCCGCGTCACCGACCGGGCCGACATCGCGGCCCACGTGCTGGAGCCCTGGCTGCTGGAGGTCTTCCTGGACGGCGAGGCGGTCTACCGCCGCCGCAACGAGAGCTTCGGCTTCGGCGACAACAACCAGCTGCGCCTGGAGTGGTGCGACATCGCCGACGCCAACGGGCGCACGTTGCTGCGGGAGCAGTGGCTGTTCCGGCGCGACGGCGTCACGGTACCGGGGCGCGAGGGCGGCCCGTGGCATCTGGGCCCGGGCGGGCGCGGGCTCGCGCCGGGGGACCACCTCCTGGAGATCGTGGCCACCGACCGGGCCGGCGGGCGTGCGGCCGTGACGGTGCCGTTGCGGGTGCTGCCGGCCGGGCCTCAGGTGGAAAT
>JACZKN010000028.1 GCA_014859985.1 Candidatus Krumholzibacteriia bacterium
AGGCAACCGTAGGCAAATGATGGTAGACAAATCACTGATTTTCGTTCACAATAACTCACTTAAGCGTGCCGGACCGCAAGAAAGCAGCCCGGCCCATGGTTCGCCAGGAATGTCTACCAGCAAGGGTGCACATCACCGGCAGAGTTCGAACCTACACCTTATGTGAAAGGACAGTTCGCTGTGAGAAACCGTAACACCATTATCTACTCTGTGATTGCTGCCTTGATCGTGCTCACGCTGACGCCACTGGTCGCCAATGCCGGCAGCACGTTGCCTGAGGCCCAGGGTGGCCCGGTTCAGGACCGCCGGGGCCGGCCCCGGCAGCACGCCCTGGTCCGCGCCCAGGCGCACGTTGGACAGGCGGTCCCAGGTCTCCTGGCCCGAGATCAGGCGGGCCGACTGCAGGGTGGCCAGGCTGCGCCAGGCCATGTCCTCCAGGCCCAGGGGGTCGCGCTCGAAGAGCTGTTCGCGGGCCAGCCGCTCGTAGGTGGCGATCTTCAGCACGTTGGCGCGGAAGTCCTCGGCCACCTCCTGCTCCGACAGGCCCAGGCAGACCATGTTCGCCACCAGGAACAGCGAGCCGCGGACGGTGGCGCCGTCGCCGGCCAGCCCCCGCACCGAGAACTGGAGCTGGCGCAAGGCGTTGAGGACCTTCTCGATCTCGTCGCCCAGGACCAGGCCCGGCAGGTGCAGCAGCGCGGAGATGCGCAGGCCCGTGCCCACGTTGGCGGGGCTGGCGGTCAGGTAGCCCAGGTCCTCGGCGAAGGCGGGCTCGATCTCCCGCTCGAGGTCCGCGTCCCAGGCCAGGGCGTCGGCGAGGGCCGCCTCCGGGTCCAGGCCCGAGCGCCAGGTCTGCAGGCGCAGGTGGTCCTCGTCGCCAACCTGGGCGGTGCGGCGCAGGCCCGGCCCCAGCAGCAGGATGCGCCCGGCCGGGTCGTCCCCCCGGCCCGGGCCCAGCAACTGCAGTTCGTGCAGGCAGAGCAGCTCGTCCGCCGACAGGTGCCCCAGCTCGTGCCGCCGGGCCCCCTCGAGGCCCGGCAGGCCGGCCACCACCGCCGCCAGGTCCCCCGCCAGCTGTTCCCGTTCGCGCGGCGCGGCGCTGCCGGGGAAGGGCTCGCCGGCGATGTTGCGGGCCAGGCGCACCCGCGTGGCCAGCACGATCTCCGCCTGGGGACCATCGGCCGCCGCCCAGGCCGGCAGGGGCAGGGCGCCATCCTGCAGCAGCCCGCTCACGGCTGCTCCGGGGGCCGCGCCTCGAGCTCACGGATGCGGTCGCGCAGGGCGGCGGCGGCCTCGAAGTCCTCGCGCGAGATGGCCTTCTCCAGGGCGACGCGGGTGCGGGTGATCTCGCCCAGGCGGCTGGGCTCCTCGCCCCGCCGCACCGGCCGCTTGCCCAGATGGCTGACGTGGCGGTGGAAGCGGCCCAGGATGGGCAGCAGCAGGGGCCGGAAGGCGGTGTAGCAGCGGGGGCAGCCCAGGCGGTTGGTGCGGCGGAAGCGGGCGGAGGTCCAGCCGCAGGCCGGGCAGGTGTCCGGGCCGGGGGCCGCCAGATCCCCGGCCAGCAGGGCGTCCAGGGGTTCGGTCCGGTCCTGCCCGCCCGGGCCGCGGCCCAGGCCCGCGGCGCAGGCCGGGCACAGCCACAGGGGTTCGCCCAGGGCGTCCTCGGGGTCGCGCCAGCGCACCGACGCGGGGCGGCGGCCGCAGCGTTCGCAGTCCATGGCTCCTCCTTCAGGCGGGGCGCAGCCGCCCCCCCTCGAGCACGAGGGTCCGATCCGCCCGCCCGGCCAGTGCCGGGTCGTGGGTGACGATGACCAGGGCCGTGCCCTCGTCCCGGCGCAGGCCGAACAGCAGGTCCCCCAGCTGCGCGCCCTTCTCCCGGTCCAGGTTGCCGAAGGGCTCGTCCGCCAGCACGATGTCCGGGCGGTTCATGAAGGCCCTCGCCACGGCGACCCGCTGCTGCTCCCCGCCGGACAACTCCCCCGGCAGGTGGGTCGCCCGCTGGGCAAGACCCATGGCGTCGAGCAGCCGGTCGGCCCGGTCGCGGTCGGCCGCTCCCACCCGGCGCCGCGCCTGCACCGGCAGCAGCAGGTTCTCGCGGGCGGTGAAATCCGGCAAGAGGAAATGGAACTGGAAGACGAAGCCGACGCCGGCGGTGCGCCACACGGACATGGCCCGCGGGTCGGCCAGGTCCAGCAACCCGCCCCGGTGGCTGACCGTGCCCGCGTCCGGCCAGTCCAGCCCGCCGACGATGTTCAGCAGGGTGCTCTTGCCCGAGCCGCTGGGGCCCATGACCGCCACCGCCTCGCCCTGGTCGAGCCGCAGCCCGCAGCCCCGCAGCACCTCCACGATGCCGTCGTGCCGCGGGTAGCTCTTGTCGATCCCGGTCGCTTCCAGCAGCGGGGCCACGGTGGCCGCCTTTCCCCGGCGGGGCCGGGCTCAGGTGTAGCGGATGATGTCCATGGGCTTGAGGTTCGACGCCTCCCAGCTGGGCCACAGCCCCGCCAGCAGCGCGATCACCAGGGTCATGCCGGCCACCAGCCAGAAGTCGCCCCACTGCAGCTGCGCCGGCACCGTCTCCACGAAGTAGACGTCCCCCGGCAGGGCGATGCCGTGGGCCTGCAGGAACCAGACGAAGCCCAGGCCCAAGGCGCTGCCGACGGCCGCGCCCACCAGGCCCAGCCAGGCGCCCGTCAGCAGGAAGATGCCCATGATGCGGTTGCGGGGCACCCCCATGGCCAGCAGGATGCCGATCTCCCGGCGCCGCTCGCCCACCATCATGGTCAGGATGCCGATGATGTTGAAGCCGGCGATCAGGATGATCATGCCCAGCAGCAGGACCATGATGATCTTCTCCAGCTTGATCCACTGGAAGAGGTTGGCGTTCAGGGCCATCCAGTCGGTGGCGTAGAACTCCCGGCCCAGGGCCTCCTCCAGGCGCCGGGCGGTGCGGTCGGCGCGCATCAGGTCGCGCACCTTCACCCCCACCAGGGTGGCGCCGCCGGGCGGGAAGCCGAAGATCGCGCGGGCGTCCCTCAGACCCATGTAGAGGAAGCGGCTGTCGAACTCGTACATGCCCGTGTCGAAGTAGCCCGTCACCACGCAGCGCACGCTTTCGGACTGGAGGTTGTCCGGGTCGAGATCGCCCCGCGGCGCGGTGACCACCACCGTGTCGCCGATGGCGGCGTAGAGGCTGTTGGCCAGTTCGGCCCCCAGGATCACCCGGGGCACGCTGCCGCCGTCCAGGGCGGCCAGCAGCGCCGGGTCCGGCTGCAGGTAGCGGCTCAGCGGCTGCACCGTGTCCACCAGGTTCGGCTCGACGCCCCAGACCACGACGCCCCGGTGGCGCAGCGTGCCCTGGGCCAGCCGCGCCGAGACGATGGCCTCCTGGCGGATGTAGGGTGCCAGGCCGGTCACGTCCGGGTCGGCGCCGATCGTGTCCAGCACCGCGCCCAGGTCGCCGAATCCCTCGGGCCGGCTGGTGATCACCGAGACCATCGGCATGTTCTCGACGAAGGTGCGCCGCATCTCGCTGTGGAAGCCGTTCATCACCGCCAGGGTGACGTTCAGCACCGCGACGCCGATCGTGATGCCCACGATCGCCGTCACGCTGCCGCGGCTGAGGAAGCGGCTGTGGCGCCGGCTGCGCAGGTAGCGACGGGCGATGGCCAGGGCGAAGCGCATCCTAGTCCGCCTCGGGTCGCATGTGAGGAAACAGCAGCACGTCGCGGATGTTGTTGCTGTCGGTCAGGAGCATGATCAGCCGGTCGATGCCGACGCCCAGGCCGCCCGTCGGCGGCATGCCCGCCTCCATGGCCTGCAGGAAATCCTCGTCCACGGGCTGGGCCTCGTCGTCGCCCGCCTCGGCCAGGGCGCGCTGGTCGGCGAAGCGGGCCCGCTGTTCGCGGGGATCGTTCAGCTCGCTGAAGCTGTTGGCGAGCTCGAAGCCGGCGACAAAGAGCTCGAAACGCTCCACCAGGCCGGGCGTCGCGCGGTGGCCCTTGGCCAGGGGCGACAGCTCCTTGGGGTGGTCCATGACGAAGGTGGGCTGCACCAGCTGCGGCTCCACCAGTTCGCTGAAGAGCACGTCCAGCATCTTGTCGCGGCCCATGCCCTTCTTCAGGGGGATGCTGCGCCGCTGCAGCTCCGCGGCGATCTCGTCGTCCGTGGCAGCCATCAGGTCGCCGCCGGTCCGTTCCGCCAGCGCGTCCATGAAACGCACGCGGGCGAACGGCAGGGAGAAGTCCAGCTCGACGCCGCCGTAGGTGAGGCGTCCCTCGTCGCCGAAGTTCAGCGCCAGCCGGCGCAGCAGGCGCTCGGTCAGGTCCATCATGTCGGTGTAGTCCCAGTAGGCGGCGTAGCACTCGAGCATGGTGAACTCGGGATTGTGGGTGCGGTCCATGCCTTCGTTGCGGAAGTCCTTGGCGATCTCGTAGACCTTCTCCAGCCCGCCGATGATCAGTCGCTTCAGGTACAGCTCGTCGGCGATGCGCAGGTACAGGGTCGTGTCCAGGGCGTTGTGGCGCGTGGTGAACGGCCGCGCGGTTGCGCCCCCGTACAGGGGCTGCAGCACCGGCGTCTCCACCTCCAGGAAGCCCTCGGCGGCGAAGAAGGCGCGGATGTCGGCGATCACGGCGCTGCGGCGGCGGAAGCGGTCGCGGCTCTCCTGGTTCATGGCCAGGTCCAGATGCCGCCGGCGGCTCTTGAGCTCCAGGCCCATCTCGTGGTACTTCTCCGGCAGCGGGCGGATCGCCTTGGCCAGGAACGTGAAGTCCGTCGCGTGGATCGTGAGCTCGCCGGTCCTGGTGCGGAAGAGCGTGCCCTCCACGCCGATCCAGTCGCCGATGTCCATCAGCTTGTTCACCTGCCGGAAGCGCTCCTCGCCCAGCTCGTCCTGCTTGAAGTAGGCCTGCACCCGGCCCGACTCGTCCTGCACCGGGACGAACAGGGTCTTGCCGGTGCCGCGCTTGGCCATCAGGCGGCCGGCGAAGCGGACGGGCGTGCCCGCCGCCGTCAGGTCCTGCTCGTGCGCGCGCAGCTGGCTGCTGTCGTGGGTGCGCCGGTAGGCGTAGGGGTACAGCTCGGTCCGCTGGCCCAGTTCCGCCATCTTCTCGAGGCGGCCCGCGATCAGCTTGCGCAGGTTCTCCGATTCCTGGGCGGCGGCGGCCGCCGCATCGGCGGGCGCGGGGCCCGGGTCGTGATCTTCAGTGGCCACGTCGTTCTGCTTTCGGGCCACCCCGCGGGGACGGCCGGCGCCGGCGGCGGTGCCGCCTCAGTGGTTCTTCGCCCCCGCCCAGCGCAGGTAGGCGTCGATGAATCCGTCCAGGTTCCCGTCCAGCACCCCGGTCGCGTTGCCGGTCTCGTGCTCGGTGCGGTGGTCCTTGACCTTGGTGTAGGGCTGCAGCACGTAGGAGCGGATCTGGCTGCCCCAGGCGATCTCCATCTTCTCGGCCTCCAGGGCGTCCCGCTCCTTCTGCTTCTCGAGCAGGATCCGCTGGTAAAGCTTGGCCCGCAGCATGGTCATCGCGCTCTCGCGGTTGCGGTGCTGGCTGCGCTCGCTCTGGCAGGCCACGACGATGCCCGACGGCTCGTGGGTGATGCGCACGGCGCTGTCGGTCTTGTTCACGTGCTGGCCGCCCGCCCCCTGCGCCCGGTAGGTGTCGATGCGCAGGTCGGCGGGGTTGATCTCCACCTCCACGTCGTCCTCCACCAGGGGATAGACGAAGACCGAGGCGAAGGAGGTGTGGCGCCGGCTCTGGGCGTCGAAGGGTGAGATGCGCACCAGGCGGTGCACGCCGGATTCGCTCTTGAGCCAGCCGAAGGCGAAGGGATGGTCGATCTCCAGCACGGCGCTCTTGATGCCCGCTTCCTCCCCCGGCTGCAGGTCCAGGACCTGGCATTTCATCTCGCTCTGCTCGCAGAAGCGGGTGTACATGCGCACCAGCATCTCGGCCCAGTCCTGGCTCTCGGTGCCGCCGGCGCCGGGATGGATCTCCAGGACGGCGCCCCGCTCGTCGTCCGGGCCCGAGAGCAGGAACTGGAAATCCAGCTTCTCGACCAGCTTTTCCAGGGCCGCCACCTGGGCGGCGACCTCGGCGGCGGCGGCCGCGTCCTGTTCCTCGTCCGCCAGCTCGGCCAGCACCTGCAGCTCGTCGGCCTGGTGGGCGGCCTCGGCCAGGGGATCGAGCCACTGCCGGACGGTCTTGATGCGCTTGACCGCCCGGGTCGCCCCTTCCTGGTCGTTCCAGAAGCCGGGCGCGCCCTGCTGCTCTTGAAGTTGCGCCAGCTCCCGGGTCAGGCCGGGGCAGTCAAAGCCCCTCCTTGAGGGCGGCGATGCGCTCGGCGGCCTCGGCGATGCGGTCCAGGTATTCCCTCACGGCAGCGGATCTCCTTGCGCGGGCGTTGGCCGGTCCGGCGGTCCGTGTTCGCGCCACAGGGCGTCCACGGCCCGGGCCAGGTCGGCGGGGGTGCCGTCGTTGACGATGGTCCGGT
>JACZKN010000172.1 GCA_014859985.1 Candidatus Krumholzibacteriia bacterium
CCGGCGCGGCCGAACGGCGCCGCGAGCTGGCCGAGGCGGCCCGCTGGCGCCGGCTGCAGGTGGACGCCTCCACCTGGGCCGACACCACCCTCTGCGTCACTGCCGGGGACCACGCCCTGTACGCGGCGATGGGCGGCCGCAACCTGCGCACCGTGCCGCTGGGCATGGACACCGAGGCGGTGCTGCCGGTCTGGGCGCCCAGGGCCGACGAGCCCGAGTCCCACCTCTTCGTCGCCTCCTTCGCCCACCGCCCCAACCGGCTGGCAGCCGAGCTGCTGGTCACGCGGATCTGGCCCCTGGTGCGGGCCGCGCGCCCCCACGCCCGGCTGCTGCTGGCGGGGCGCGGCTCCCGCACGTTCCTGGCGGGGCTGCCGCCCGCCGCGGTCGGCCCCGGCGTGACCGCCCTGGGCTTCGTCGACGACCTGACCGACCTCTACCGCGGGGCCGCCGTGGTGGCCGCGCCCCTGCCCGAAGGCGGGGGGATCAAGATCAAGATCCTCGAGGCCCTGGCCCGGGGCGTGCCGGTGGTGACGACGCCGGTGGGCGCCGAGGGCATCACCGCCGAGGCCGACGGGGCCGCGGTGATCGCCCCGGCGGACGAGCGTTTCGCCGCCGCGCTGGTGGGTGCGCTCGAGGATCCGCAGCGGCTGCGCGAGCTCTCGCGGCGGGGTCGGCAGCTGGTGGAGGAGAAGTTCAGCTGGTCGGCGATCGCGGACACCCTGACCGGGATCTACGGGTCAGGAAGCTGACCGCCGCTGCGCAGCAGGGCCTGCAGGTCGGCCGGGCAGAGGCCGCTGCGGCCGGCCGCCACCTCCGCCAGCAGGGTGACCTGGGCCAGCCGCTCGACCGTCTCCAGCCGCGCGAACGCCGTCTCCAGGTCCGGCCCCACGGCCACCACGCCGTGGCTGCCCAGCAGCACCGCATCGTGGCCGCGGATCCAGGGCACCACGGCCGCCGGCACCTCCTCGGTGCCGGGCTGCGCCCTGGCCGCCAGCGGCACCCGGGGCAACTGGGCCTCGGTCTCGGTCAGCAGGCTGCCGTCCAGGTCGCGCCCCGCCACGGAGAAGGCGGTAGCCCACGGCGGGTGGGCATGGCAGACGGCTCCCACGTCGGGCCGCGCATCGTAGAGGGCACGGTGCAGGGGCCACTCGCTGGTGGGACGACCGGCGGCGCAGCGCCCGGCGCGGTCGACCACCAGCAGGTCCCGGGGACGCAGGGCCCCCTTGCCCACCCCCGCCGGCGTCACCAGGAACGCGTGGCCGCCGAGACGAACCGAGAGGTTCCCTTCGGCGGCCACGATCAGGCCCTTCAGTTCGAGGCGACGGCCGATCTCGACCATCAGGCGGCGCAGTACCGGTTCGTTCGCCGCCAACTCAGATGCCGCGGTACAGGTACAGGTGCGCCATCACGCCCGAGAAGTACTCCAGCTGCCGGCGCTCGTTGGCGGCCAGCTGCCGCAGCTGGGTCTCGTTGAACAGCGCGATCGCCGGATTGGCCGCGTGGGCCTGCTCGTTCTCCTGCTTGATGCGCTGGTACGACTCCTCCTCCAGACGGTTGAGCATCCCGGTGGGGAAGCCGACCATCGAACTCAGGAGCAGCGAGCCGTCCGGCAGAATCTGGGGGTCCAGGTCGTCGTAGCGCGAGAAGAAATGGATCGCCGGGTCCTGGCTCCCGTCCGCGGGCACCCGCCACACGTTGCGGTCGTGCAGGGTCGTGGTCGGGGCCCGGCGCGTGGAGACGAAGTAGATGTCCCGGCCGTCGGCCGACCAGCTGGGATCGGAGTTGAGCACGCCCGTCAGGGGATCGCCTTCGGCGTAGGAGGTGAAGGTGATCCTCTCGAGGTCCCGGTCCAGGGGCATGGTGCCGGCGGCCAGGCCCGTCGTGTCGAAGGCGATGGTGAAGATCTCGGTGCCCGAATCGTTGCGCCCCGCCACGTCGAGCCCGCCGGAGAAGGCGATCCGGCGGCCGTCCGGCGCGAAACGGGCCCGCTCGATGCGCGAGTACTCGGCCGTCAGCGGGAAAGCCAGCCCGCCGTAGCCGTCGTTCGCGCCGGCGGTGCTCATGTCCAGGGCGTAGATGGCCAGGTTGCTGCAGGTCTCCAGCGAGTCGGGGATCGCGCAGCCCGAGCGGGTGAACAGCAGCCAGCGCCCGTCCGCCGAGAGGCTCGGGTTCATGTGCTGCCAGGAGCGCGGCGCCGACTCGGCGTCCGTCGGTTCGAACCACAAGGGCTCGATCGTCGCCAGGCCCGGCAGGGCACCCGGGTCGTTGAGGTCGGCCCGGAACAGGCGGTTGCCCACCCGCGGAAGGCGCAGGAAGAAGATCACGTGCTCGTCGTCCTGCCAGATGGGGTCGCCCTTGTCGTCGTTCAGCACGGTCGCCAGGTTGGTCAACTCGCCGCTGAGCATGATGTTCGCTTCCTGCAGCCGGATGAGTTCCGCGCCCTGGGAGGGGAGATCCTGCTCCGGTTCCACGCCTTCCCGTACCGGAATGATGGCCATCTGGCGGTAGTTGACGTAGTACACGTCGCCCGGGTCCTTGGGCTCCGACGGCAGGGCCCACCAGTCGGCGGTGAACAGGATCCGCGAGCCGTCCGGGCTGAGGGACGGATTCAGGTAGTGGAAGCCGTCGCTGGACGTGTCCGTCGTGACCATCACCAGGTCGCCGCAGGAGGCGTTGCCGCACACCAAGAGGGTCTCCGCGGGATCCTGCTTGCTGGTGCAGCCGACAACGGCCAGCGCCGCCAGCACCACGGCGTAGGACACGGGAAGAAAGCGGTTGCGCGTCCACTTCATGATTCGCCGAAACCTCCAGCGCGGGGTACTAAGGGCGATACCGGGCCGGGGCCCTGGGCCCGCCCGGTCACCGTGACATGAAAAATAAGGGTACGGCACGGTCTAAATCAACCCATCGTTCGTCAATCGGTCTTCTTCAGGCCGGGATCAAGGCGGACCGCGTGCTCCCACTCCGCCTCCGCCTCGCGGGTCCGGCCGAGTTTCAGCAGCAGCACGACCCGATTGTTGCGGTAGACCGCGTTGTCGGGCTCGAGGGCCACGGCCCGCTCGGCCGCCGCCAGGCCGGCGCCCCAGGAGCCCCCCTTGAGCAGGTTCAAGGCCACGCGCGCCCAGAACAGGGCGTCCGTGTCCACCGCCGGAGGCGCCGCGCCCGCCTGCAGGGCCTCGGCGTAGGCGCGGCTGCGCAGAGGATCGCCCCCGGAGCGCCCTTCGGCCTCCACCAGGGCCAGGTGGTCCCGGCGATCCCAGGCCGCGGGGTCCTCGGCGTCCAGCAGGGCCAGCAGCGCGCTGTCCCGACCCGCGCCGTGGAGCGCGGCCACCAGCAGGCGGCGGCCGCTGGTATCGGGTTGCGCCGTCTGGGCCCGGCTGAGGGGTGCAACCGCCTCGGCCGATCGCCCCAACTGCAGCAGCGCCGCACCCAGGCCGCGTTCGGCCTCCGGGCAACCGCCGCATAGCCGGCCGGCGGCGGCGAACTCGGCCGCGGCCGCGGACCATTGCCCGAACTCGGCCAGGTATTGGGCGTGCTCGAGCCGGTGGACCGGATGACCAGGATCAAGTTCGACCGCCTGCGTGTACTCGGCCAGCGCCCGCCCCCGCCGCCCCAGCCCGGCCAGGGCCAGGGCCAGGTTGCGGTGCGCGCCGGCGGCATAGGGCCGCCGGCCGACGGTCAGTTCCAGCAGGGGCAACGCCTCCTCCAGGCGCCCCAGGGCCAGCAGGGCCAGGCCGCGCCGGTCGGCGATCTGCCAGCCGAAAAGAGGATCGTCGCCCCAGGCGGCCGCCAGGCGCTCGACCTCGGCCAAGGCCGCGCCAGGATCGCCGGCGGCCACAAGGCTGTCGACGGCGGCCAGGCGGCCGGGAAGCTCTTGCAGATCCTGCTGGCGCGGCGCCGCCCCGGGCCCGACGGCCAAGGCCAGCGCCAAGGCCAGGGCCAGGGCGGCGCTCCGGCCGGCCTGCCATCGGGGGCCCGTTTCCATGCTGCTCCTCCCGCAAGCCATGATAGGCCAACGACCGCTGGCGGGCCCGTGGCGTTTTGACGAAAGTTACGTATCCATGTTATGATCATACATCAAACAACCAACGAGGAACCAGGAGCCGAAACCGTGACCTCCGACCGGACGCACCCCGCCCGCTGCCGTTCTGCAACCTGCTCGCCGGCCGGGCTGGGCCTGATGCTGGCGCTGATCACGGCCGTGGCGCCGCCTGCGGCAGCCCTGGTCCGCTTCGATTTCGACCAGGCCTACTACGCCCACCCCGGCCGCCAGGTCTGGGACTTTTCGGTCACCCGCGTCGACTCGGTCTACCACATCTTCTACCATACGATCCTCGAATCCACCCCCCATTCCTCCTACGGCGACACCATCTGGCACGCCACCAGCAGCGACCTGATCCACTGGGACGAACCGGGCCCCATCATCGTCAGCGGCACCGGGGCCTGGGACGCGTCCGCCGTCTGGGCGCCGGACATCTTCCGCGACGAGGCGGGAGCCCGCTGGGGCCTGGCCTACACCGGCGCCGACGCCGGCATGAATCAGCGGCTGGGCCTGGCCTGGTCCGAGGACCTCGTGCAATGGTCGCCGGCGGCGAACCCGGTGCATGAACCGGAACCGGGCATCTACGCCTGGGATCCGGCGGGCACCTGGTCGGACTTCCGGGATCCCTTCCTCTGGCGCCAGGACGACACCTGGCACCTGCTCCTGACGGCGAAGCAGGACTGGACGGGCGTGCTGTACCACGCGGTCTCGGCGGACCTGGCGGCCTGGACCGACGTGGGCCCCTTGTTCCGCAACGACGGCCCGACGCCCGGCCGGGTGCTCGAGAGCCCCCAGTACCACGTGATCGACGGGGTGCACCACCTGCTGTTCGGGGAATTCGACAGCGTGGGCATCAGCCACGTGGCCGCCGCCGACCCGGCGGACCTGACCATGGCCTCGCGCACCGTCATCGACAACGGCTACGCCCCCGAACTGGACGAGTTCGACCCGGGGGTGCGGATCATCTCGCGCATCGCGCCGTTCACGGCGCTCGTGCCCGGCCGCCTGTCCTACGTGGTGCGCTTCGACACGCTGCTGGTGACCGGCGGCGGCCTGGACATGGTGGTGCACCGACCCCATCCCCTGGACGTGACCTGGGCCAGCCGCACGGGCACAGCCTGCCTGGGCAACCCCACCTACGGCGACAACCCGCGCTGGCGCGGCGAGCCGTCGGTGGGTCTGGTGGGCAACGGCTACTTCGGCAGCCAGGAGTACTACCAGGGACCCCTGTCCGGCCGCGGCGTGCCCGGGTCGGCCCTGGGCGAGGCCGCCACCGGTACCCTGGTCAGCCACCCCTTCGTGGTCGAGGGAGACCGCATGACGCTGCTGGTGGGCGGCGGCGAGGATCCGGAGAACCTCTACGTCGCGCTGGTCGACGCCGCTACCGACACGATCCTGGTCCGCTCCACCGGCAACGGTGATCCGCGGCTGCAGCCGCGCACCTGGAACCTCCGCCCCTTCCAGGGCCGGCTCTGCCGCCTGCGCATCGTGGACACGGCCACCGGCCCGGGCGGCTTCATCAACGTGGACGAGATCGTCGAGGTGGTGGACCCGCCCCTGGCGGCGGTCCCCGCGGCGCCCGTGGCAGCGGTCGTGTCCGCGGTGCCCAACCCCTTCAACCCGCGCACGGAGATCCGCTGGAACCTGGCCACGGCCGGCAGGGTCGAGGTCCGCATCCACGACACCCGGGGCCGGCTGGTCTGGAGCGACGGCGGCCGCCGGCATCCTTCCGGGCCCGGCGCGGCCGCCTGGGACGGACGGGACCTGAGAGGGCACGCCGCCCCCGCCGGCACCTACCTGGGCCGGGTGACCGTGGACGGCCGCCCTTACGGCACGGTCAAGCTCAGCCTGGTGCGCTGAGCCTGGTGGGCCGAGCCAGGTGCGCCGAGCCCCTGCCGGCCTTCAGCCGCGGCCCCGCCGGCCGATACCCCGGGCATGGTATCGACCTGCAAACCGTTCGTGACCGACCTGGTCGAGGAGGTCGGCAGCCTGCCGTCCGCGGCCGCGGCCATCGTCGCCATGACGGTGGACCCCGAATGCAGCCTGGACGGCCTGGCCCGGGCCCTGAAGGCCGACGCCGCCATGGCCCTGCGCTTCCTCGCCCTGGCCAACAGCGCCGCACTCTCCCGGGGCCAGGAGGTCCGGGACCTCAAGGCGGCGCTGGTGCGCCTGGGCATTCGCCGCGTGCGCAACGTCGCGCTTCTGATGGGTACCCGCGACATGATGCCGTCCGGGGCGCCGAGCGGGGGTCTGGACCCCGCCGCCTTCTGGCGCTACTGCCTGGCCACCGCGAGTTGCGCCCAGGGGCTGGCCTGGCAGCGCGGCCGGCCCGCCCTGGAGGACGCCTGGCTGGTGGGCCTGCTGCACGGGATCGGCGTGGCGGCCCTGGCCCGTCGGGCCGGGGACGGCCTGGCCGAAGCCCTCGGGCTGGCCCGCCACGAGGGGCTGAGCCTGGCCGCGGCGGAGCGGCGGGTGCTCGGCTTCGATCACGGCGAACTCGGCGGGCGCATCCTGGCCGCCTGGCAGCTGCCCGCACCCTACGCCGCGGCCGTGGCGCAGCACGCGGCCGACGGGACAGCCGAGACGGGCGACCGCGAAACGGCCGAACTGGTGGAGGTGCTGCGCACGGCCATCGCCGTGGTGCGGGCGGCCGGGTACGGCGACGGCGGCGACCGCGACCCCCGGCCCACCGTGGCCGCGGTCCAGGCCACCACCGGTCTGGACGACGGGGCGCTGGAAGCCCTGGCCGGCAAGGTGGAGACCGAACTGCAGGAGATGGCCCGGTTCCTGGAGATCGACCTGGGCGGGGAGCGCTTCCAGGCGGCCCTGGCCGCGGCCAGGAACCAGCTGGCCCGCCTCGGGCTCGAGGGCATCGACCAGGCCATGGCGCGCGAGGGCCTGGAAGAGCAGCTCACGGTGGCCCGCGCCATCCAGCGGCGCCTGCTGCCGTCGACCATGCCCGCGCTGCCGCACTGGGAGATCGCCGCCGTGAACCAGGCCTCCAGCCACGTCAGCGGCGACATCTTCGACGTCGTCGGCCTGCCCGGCGAGCGCACGGGCCTGCTGGTCGCCGACGTGGCCGGCAAGGGGCTGCCCGCGGCACTGCTGGCGACGAGCCTGCAGGCCACGGTCCGGGCCCTGGCCATGGTCTACGCCGATCCGGGCCGGCTGCTGGCGGCGGTGAACGAGGCCCTGTTCGCCCTGACGGACGACGAGCACTTCGCCACGGTGTTCCTGGCCGTGCTGCACCCGGACGGCTCCGGCTTCCGCTACGCGAGCGCGGGGCACGTCCCGCCGCTGCTGCTGCGGGCCGACGGAACCGCCCAGTGGCTGCGGCCGGCAGGCACCCCGGTGGGCCTGGTACCCGGGGCCTCCTACCCGGTCCAGGAGGTCGCGATGGTCCCCGGCGACACGCTGCTGGCGGTCACCGACGGCGTGACCGAGGCCCCCGACGGCGCCGGCAGCGAGTTCGGAAGTCCTGGCCTGGAGCAGGCCGCCCGCCGGTGCGCCGGCGCTCCCATCGACGCGGTCACCACCGCGGTCACCGCGGCCGTGCTGGACCACCTGGGTTCCGGCCGCCGCACCCGGCGTCCAGCCGAACCGGCCGACGACCTGACCCTGCTGGTGCTGCGGCGGCGTCCCTGATTGCCCTGCCGTCCCGGGACGCTTATGGTTGCCCGAACCCCCCCCGCGGAGGAACCCGTGTCCGGTGCCCGAACCACCTATCCCCAGGGCGAGGAGATCGCCAACGCCGTCACCCACGGCGTGGGTGCGCTGCTGGCCGTGGCCGGCCTGTTGCTCGTGGTGATGCGCGCGGTGCACAACGACGACGCCTGGAGCCTGGTGGCGGGAGCCGTCTACGGCACGACCCTCCTGCTGCTCTTCACGGCCTCCACCCTCTACCACGCCCTGCCTCGCCCCCGCGCGAAACGGGTGCTGCGGGTCATCGACCATACGGCCATCTACCTGCTGATCGCCGGCACTTACACGCCGTTCACCCTGGTCACCCTGCGCGGGCCCTGGGGCTGGTCGGTGCTGGGCACCGTGTGGGGCCTGGCCGCCGCGGGCATCGTCTTCGAGATCCTGCTGCGGGGCCGGCGCTGGCGGCGGCTCTCGCTGATCTTCTACGTCGGCCTGGGCTGGATCGCCGTGGTGGCTGCCCGCCCCCTGGTTGCGGCCCTGCCCCCGCAGGGCCTGGGACTGCTGCTGCTGGGCGGCCTGCTCTACACCGGCGGCGCGGTGTTCTACGCCTGGCGGCGCCTGCCCTGGAACCACGCCATCTGGCACGTCTTCGTGCTGGGCGGGAGCGTCGCCCACTTCTTCTGCGTCTACCGCTACGTGATGGCCTGAAGCCCGCGGAGCCCTTTTTTCCATCCTGCCGGTGGGCAGCTTCCGGGCGTTGTGCTATGATACTTCACGTGCCGCGGCCGAACCCGGTCCGGCGGACGTATGCGCGCGCCCGCCGGCCGAAAGCCCCAGTTCCAGCCCACGAAGAACAGGACCGGACATGACCAGCGAGAAGAACGAGAACGACAGCGTCAACCCGACCCCCGACCTCCCCGACCTCCCCGACCCGGAAACCCTCGAGCAGGCGGCGCCGACCCCGCCGGACCCCTACGACCAGGATCAGGACCAGGACCTGGACCGCGAGGAGTTCGCCGCCATGCTGGAGGCCGCCGGCGAAGAGCCCGCCGAGCCCAGGCACGGCCAGGCCGTCACCGGCACCATCGTGCAGATCGGCGACCAGGACGCGTTCGTCGACTGCGGCTTCCGCACCGAACTGCCCCTGGCGGTGACCGAACTGCGGGACGCGGACGGCAAACCGACCCACGCGGTGGGCGACGCCGTCAGCGCCCACGTGCAGAAGACGGGCGACGGCTTCAAGCTGACCATGGCCATCAACGTGCGCGAGGCCGGTCGCAAGGCCCTGGCCGGCGCCTACGCCAACGGGACCCCGGTGCGCGGGAAGGTCGGCGAGACCAACAAGGGCGGCTTTTCCATCGACCTGGGCGGGGTGCGCGCCTTCTGCCCCTTCAGCCAGATCGACGTGCGCCGGGCCGACGACCCCACGGTCTTCGTGGGCCACGAGTACGACTTCAAGATCCTCGAGTACTCCGAGGACGGGCGCAACATCGTGGTCTCGCGGCGGGCGCTGGTGCAGGCGAAGCGGGAGACGGCGGCCCACGAGACCCGCGCCAGCCTGAAGCTGGGCGACGTCTGCGAGGGTTCGGTCACGCGGCTGGTGCCCTTCGGCGCCTTCGTGGACATCGGCGGCGTCGAGGGCCTGGTGCACATCTCCCAGATCTCCCACCAGCGCATCACCCACCCCGGCGACGTGCTGCGCGAGGGCCAGCCGGTCAAGGTCAAGGTCCTGGAGATCCAGAACCTGGGCCAGGGCCGTTCCGAGCGCATCAGCCTGTCGATGAAGGCCCTGGCCAGCGATCCCTGGCCGGGCACGGCCTCGTCCCTGGCCCCGGGTACCGACGTCGTCGGGCGCGTGACGCGCCTGGTGGACTTCGGGGTCTTCGTGGAACTGCAGCCGGGGGTCGAGGGCCTGATCCACATCTCCGAGCTGGCGAACCGGCGCATCATCCATCCCCGCGAGGTGGTGAACGAGGACGAGGAGATCCCGGTGCGCATCCTCGACGTGGACCTGGACCGGCGCCGCATCTCCCTTTCCCGGCGCCAGGCCGGGGACTACGACGGCGACTAGGCCCGCCGCCGCCGCCGCGGACCCCGCAGCCGCCGCCCCGCACGGGGCGGCGGCTGCGTCCGTACGC
>JACZKN010000173.1 GCA_014859985.1 Candidatus Krumholzibacteriia bacterium
GGCTGGAGGTGGGGCTGCCGTGAGGCGCGGCAGCCCGCGTTTGGCGCCAAGCGGCGCCGTGTGGTAGATTCCCAGGCGGCGCCGCGCCCGCGAACGGGGCGGCCGCCGGTCGTCCCCTGCCCCGAGGTACCGCATGACCGCCCATCCGCATCCCGGACCCGAGGCCGAGCCCTACCGCCCGCGCCACCACGTGCGCATCGTCACGGCCGCGTCCCTGTTCGACGGCCACGACGCCGCCATCAACATCATGCGCCGCATCCTGCAGGCCAGCGGGGCCGAGGTCATCCATCTGGGGCACAACCGGCCGGTGCGGGAGGTCGTGGACTGCGCGGTGCAGGAGGACGCCCAGGGGATCGCCGTGACCAGCTACCAGGGCGGGCACGTGGAGTACCTGAAGTACATGCACGACCTGGTGCGGGAGGCGGGGCTGGACATCCGCATCTTCGCCGGGGGCGGCGGCACCATCCTGCCGGCCGAGATCGCCGAGCTGCAGGCCTACGGCATCGCCCGCATCTTCAGCCCCGACGACGGCCGCGAACTGGGCCTGCAGGGCATGATCAACGAGGTGCTGCGGCAGTGCGATTTCGCCACCGGCGACCGCGCCGGACCCGAGCACCTGGCGGGCCTCGTGCGGCGCGACCCGCGCAGCCTGGGCCGGCTGATCAGCCTGGCCGAGAACCTGCCCGAACGGGGCGAGGAACTGCTGGGCGCGGTGCGCGAAGCGGGCGTCGGGCCCCGCACCATCCCCGTGCTGGGCATCACCGGCACGGGCGGCTCGGGCAAGTCGTCGCTGGTGGACGAGCTGGTGCGGAGGTTCCTGCACGACTTCGCCGACCGGACCGTGGCCATCGTCTCGGTGGACCCGTCGCGGCGGCGCAGCGGCGGCGCCCTGCTGGGCGACCGCATCCGCATGAACGCCATCGACGACCCGCGGGTCTACATGCGCTCGCTGGCCACCCGGCAGGCGAACCTCTCCTTGTCGAAGCACGTGCGCCAGGCCATCGAGATCTGCCGGGCGGCGGGCTTCGACCTGGTCATCGTCGAGACCAGCGGCATCGGGCAGAGCGACACCGAGATCACCGACCACGCGGACGTGTCCCTCTACGTGATGACCGCCGAGTACGGCGCGGCGACCCAGCTCGAGAAGATCGACATGCTGGACTTCGCGGACCTGGTCGCCATCAACAAGTTCGACCACCGGGGGTCGCTGGACGCGCTGCGGGACGTGCGCAGGCAGTACCGCCGCAACCGGAACCTCTTCGCCACGGCGGACGAGGACCTGCCCGTGTTCGGCACCGTGGCCTCCCAGTTCAACGACCCGGGCATGAACCGGCTCTACCGCGCGGTGATCGACACCGTCGTCGCGCGCACCGGCGCGGACCTGGCCTCGTCGTTCACGGTGACCGCGGCGATGGCCCGGCGCAACTTCGTGCTGCCGCCCGAGCGCACCCGCTACCTGGCGGAGATCGTCGAGCACAGCCGCCGCTACGACGCCTTCGTGGACGAGCAGGCGGCCCTGGCCCGGCAGCTGTACCGGCTGCGCGGCGCCATCGACGCCCTGCGGGGCGAGGCCGGGACGCCCGAGGGCGATCCGCTGACGGTGCCGCCGCTGCGGGAAGGCGACTCGCCCGCGGTGCGCGAGCTGGCCGGACTGTACGCCGAGCGGGAGCGCCGCCTGGACGCCGACTGCCGGGCGCGCCTGGGCGCCTGGCCGGAGCTCGTGGCCCGCTACCGGGAGGACACCTACGAGTTCCGGGTGCGCGACCGGGTCATCGAGCAGGACCTGTGGCACACCAGCCTGGCGGGCAGCCGCATCCCGAAGATCTCCCTGCCCCGCTACCGGGACTGGGGCGACCTGCTGCGCTGGCTGCTGACGGAGAACGTGCCCGGCGGGTTCCCCTACGCCGCGGGCGTCTTCCCCCTCAAGCGCGAGGGCGAGGACCCCACCCGCATGTTCGCCGGCGAGGGCGGCCCCGAGCGCACCAACCGCCGCTTCCACTACGTTTCGGCGGGCATGCCGGCGGCCCGCCTCTCGACGGCCTTCGACTCGGTCACCCTCTACGGCGAGGACCCGGACCGGCGGCCGGACATCTACGGCAAGGTGGGCAACAGCGGCGTCTCGGTGGCGACGGTCGACGACGCCAAGAAGCTGTACTCGGGCTTCGACCTGGCCGACCCCAAGACCTCGGTCTCGATGACCATCAACGGGCCGGCACCAATGATGCTGGCCTTCTTCATGAACGCGGCGGTGGACCAGGGCTGCGAGCGGCACATCCGCGCCCGGGGCCTGGTGGCGGAGGTCCGCGCGCGGATCGACGCCATCTACCGGGACCTGGGCGAGCCGCGGCCCGCATACCGGGGCGACCTGCCCGCGGGCAACGACGGCCTGGGGCTGCTGCTGCTGGGCGTCAGCGGCGACCAGGTGCTGCCGCGCGAGACCTACGAGCGGATCAAGGCCGACACCATGGCCGTGGTGCGGGGCACCGTGCAGGCGGACATCCTCAAGGAGGACCAGGCCCAGAACACCTGCATCTTCTCTACAGACTTCAGCCTGAAGCTGATGGGGGATGTGCAGGAATATTTCATCCGGAACAACGTACGCAACTTCTATTCTGTCAGCGTTTCCGGCTACCACATCGCCGAAGCCGGCGCCAACCCCATCTCCCAGTTGGCCTTCACCCTGGCCAACGGTTTCACCTATGTGGAATACTACCTGGCCCGGGGAATGCACATCGACGATTTCGCTCCCAACCTCAGCTTCTTCTTCAGCAACGGGGTGGATCCCGAATACGCCGTGATGGGGCGCGTGGCCCGCAGCATCTGGGCCAAGGCGATGAAGTTGAAATACGGGGGCAACGACCGCTCCCAGAAGCTGAAGTACCACATCCAGACCTCGGGCCGTTCCCTTCACGCCCAGGAGATCGCCTTCAACGACATCCGCACCACCCTGCAGGCGCTTTATGCCATATACGATAATTGCAACAGCCTGCATACCAATGCCTACGACGAGGCCATCACCACCCCTACGGAGGAAAGCGTCCGCCGGGCTATGGCCATCCAATTGATCATCAACAAGGAGCTGGGACTTGCCACGAACGAAAACCCCCTTCAAGGGGCGTTCATCATCGAAGAACTGACGCAACTGGTGGAAGAGGCCGTTTTGATGGAGTTTGACCGTCTTACTGAGCGGGGCGGGGTACTTGGTGCTATGG
>JACZKN010000174.1 GCA_014859985.1 Candidatus Krumholzibacteriia bacterium
GGGCGGTGCCGCCGCCGGCGCCGCCGGCCAGCGACCAGTCCAGGTCGAAGATCCGCTGGGCGTCCGCGGCCAGCCCCGGGTGCCGGGCCAGCACGCCCAGCTCGCGGATCTGGCCCAGGGCCCGCCAGTCGAAGTTCTGGCTGCCGACCCAGAAGATGTCCCGGTCGGCCAGGAAGTACTTGGCGTGGAGCACGCCGCCGAAGTCGGCGCCGGCGTCCCAGAGACGGGTCTCGGCGCCGGGCAGGCCGCCCAGCCAGGCGGGTGCGTCCGGATAGTTGCGGGCGAACTTGGCGTCGGCCAGGCAGCGCACCCGGGCGCCGCGGCCGGCGGCGGCGGCCACCGCGTCCAGGACCGGAAGCAGCAGGTCCGGCGCCGAATCGGGGCCGTAGGCGTCGCTGCCGTCCCCCTTGCGGCTGAAATAGAAGCCGGCCAGGTCGATGCGGCCGGCCTTGCCCAGCACCTCGGGCCAGACGGCGGCCGCGTCCCGCAGTCCCGGCAGGTCGAGGTCGGTGTGCTGGGGCCAGCTCTCGACGAATTCGATGGTGCCGACGGGGGGCTCCGCGGCGGGAGCCAGGGAGAACGCGGCGAAGGTGGCCAGCCCGGTCCAGGCGGCGGCGGTCAGGCCCATGCGCATGGGTGGGTTTCCTTTCGGTCCGGCATGACGTCCTCAGCCGCGGGCCCCGTCCAGCATGGCGCCCAGTTCGGCCATGCGCCTGCCATGGTCGCGGGCGAAGGCGATCACGCCCCGGGCGATGGCCTCGGGATCGAGCCCCGCGCTCTCGCACACCTCGTCGAGCGAGCCGCCCGGCCGCCACAGGTCGTCGTGGTCGCTGCTGAGGGAGTAGCGGTCGGCCAGGGGGTTGAAGGACCAGTCGTGCATCAGCCGCTTGGAGCGGTTGGTGACGTAGGTGCTGTTGAGCCGGTCGCCGCGGGACAGGACGCTCTCGCGGTAGGCCTCGTCCTGCAGCGCGAAGAGCTGCGGGCTGGGCACGGCCACGAACTTCACGTTGACGCCGCCGGCGTCGATCGCGGGCAGCGCCCGGATCAGGTTGTACGTGCTCATGGTGCCCTGGACCATGACCACGCCCTGCTTCGGCAGGCCGGGCCGCCAGTCGCGCAGCACGTAGGCGCCCCTGGCCGCCAGCAGATGCGAGCCCAGGCCCAGGGCCTCGCGGTCGGGGATCTCGACGCCCGGGCGGGTCAGGTGCAGGGCGACGATGGGCCGGTCGGTCCGCAGGGCCGCGGCCAGCATCACCGGTACCTCGTTGTACTCCCAAGGGTGGATGTCGATGACGTGGCCGTCGGGGAAGAGCTGGGTCGTGCCCGGGCTGAAGATGCCGAAATGGGTGCGGCTGTCCTCGGCGGTCTCCGGCCCGCTGTGGCCGGCCACCCAGACGGTCTTGCCCACCTTCAGCTCGCAGTCCTGGGCCAGCTGGCTGTACAGGCGCATGGCGCCGTACTTCAGGTAGCTGAACGAGCCGTAGGTGGAACAGGCGGTCCAGAAGCCGTTGAACTCGCGCTCCGGGTCCTCGGCCAGGTTCACCGACGCCGCGCCCACCATGATGCCCGCGTTGGCGAACTCGGTGATGCCCTGGGGCAGGATCACGCCGTCGGGGTTGGTCTCGCGGTTGTACCACCCGGTGTTCTTGAGGTCCCCGAACGGGTCGCCGAAGCCCGAGATGTTGGTCGAGCCGGCCAGGTCCGCCGAGCAGACCAAAAACAGCGGGCGGCCGTATTTCTCCAGGCAGTAGCTGTTGACCCAGCTGCCCCACTTGGCGAAGCCCGCGCGGTTGGGCTGGTTGGCGCCCGGCTTGGCCCACATCTGCCGGGGGTAGTTCTCGTAGTCGAACAGCGCGTCGTCGTGCAGCGGGTTCCTCGACACCGGCAGGCGGAAGCCCGGGATCTCCCGGGGCACGCTCTCGCCCAGTTCGACCAGGCGGTCGGCCAGGTATGCCAGCAGCTCCCCGTCGCCGCGCAGCACTTCCAGCGCCACGTTAAGATTGTCGGCGAACTGCTTGCGCTGGGCTGTCTTGTCCTTGGGGGCTGGTTCGCCGGTACCGTGCCAGGTGACGCCGTACTTCGCGCTGAAGTCGGCGCGGCAACGCCAGAAGTTCTCGTCGTTCAGCTTGTGGGGCGAGCCGTGGCTGGACGCGTCGTACTTGTGGTAGCCGCGGCCCTTGCGGGTGCGGCCGAACATCATGCCCGGGCGCTGCGGCGGGTTGTCGCCGTGGGTCATCTCCAGCAGGGCCCGCAGCACGTCCTGCCAGTCGCTGCCGTCGTTGGCCTCGTGCACGTGCCAGCCGTAGGGTGCGAACCAGTCGCGGGGCGTGCCGGCGACGATCGAGCTGGTCGGGTGCGGGTCGATGCCGAAGTCGTTCCAGTCCAGGATGACGTTCAGGTTGTCCAGCCCCAGGCCGTAGGCCGAGTTCTTGGTCTCGTGCCAGCAGCCGGCGGTGTGGCCGCCCTCGCCCTCGATGGCGAAGACCTTCACGCCCTCGGCCCGGGCGGCCTTCAGGGCGATGGCCTCGCCGGCGGCCGGGGGCGCGCCGTGGCCGCTGGGGCCGGTGTTGAACTTGACGAAGAGGTTCTTCTCGGCCATCTCCACGTGGCCGGGCAGGCCGCCGCGGTTGCGGAAGTCCAGCAGGTCCTCCCACAGCAGCGTGCGCGCCCGGCCGCCGCCGATGGCGTACTTCGGATCGCCCGTGCGCTCGTGCATCACGCGCATGGCCTCGTTGAAGACCGACAACGTGGCGTAGACCAGCGGCGCGGTGTGGCCCGCGACCAGCACGAAGCGGTCGCCGAAGCGCTTCTCCGGGTGGCGGATGTCCCAGCGCATGGCGCCCGACAGCAGCAGGCTCACGAAGTAGTGGACCTTCGAGCGGCTCCCGCCCGGATGCCCGCTCTGGCGGTAGTTGAGCATCACGTCGATCTGCTGGTCGATGATGTCCTTGAGCTTCTC
This sequence comes from Candidatus Krumholzibacteriia bacterium, assembly GCA_014859985.1. Taxonomy (GTDB): domain Bacteria; phylum Krumholzibacteriota; class Krumholzibacteriia; order LZORAL124-64-63; family LZORAL124-64-63; genus JACZKN01. The sequence continues at coordinate 2,960 of JACZKN010000174.1, forward strand.
CCAGCGGGCGAAATTGGGTTCCTGGGCCGCGAAGATCCTGCTGGCATCGGACACGGGGGGGCTCCTCTCGGACGGTGGTCGCGGGCGGGCCGGCCCGGGACGGCCGGGCACCCGCGGCCGCGGGAAGGCTCGTTTTGCCCGCCAAACATGGGGGAAGGGCAGGCCGGTTTCAAGCGGAATCCGGCCGTCCGGGCGGGTCCGGCGCCGGGCGCGGGATCAGTCGCCGACCGGGATCAGTCGCCGAACTCGGCGACGGCCAGCCGGCGCCAGGGGACCCGGACGGTCGTGCCGTCAGCCATGACCAGCACGCCCTGGTTCGCGGCCGTGACGTCCGTGCCCTCGTCCAGCAGCAGCACCGTGCCCGCACGCAGGGTGACGCGGGCGCCGTCGCCCTCGGGCTCGATGCGGGCGATCGCCGCCATGGGCAGGTCGTATTCGGTCCCGCCTTGCGACCCGTTCAGGAGGTCCCAGGTCCAGCCCTCGTCCAGGTCCCAGACCAGGCGGCCCGCCAGGCGCCGGCCGTCCTTGTCGGTCACCACGCCCGTCAGTTCCCCGCCGGCGGGGAAATCGCCCCGGGCCGGACCGGAGGCTCCCGGCAGGTCGAAGTCGGCGCGCACGAAGTCCCGCCAGCGCACCGTGACGCGCCCGAGGTCGGCCACCTCGACGGCCACGCCGCGGTTGTCGGCGTTCACGTCGTTGGTGCCGGTCAGCAACAGGGAGCGTCCGTCGCGCAGGACGACGCGGGTGCCGTCGCGCTCCTTGGCGAGCGAGGCGATCAGCCCCATGGGCAGGTCGTGGTCCCCGCTCGCGTCCTCGCCGTCGAGCAGGTCCAGGTCGACGCTCTCGGACAGGTCCCAGCGGATGAAGCCGACGAGGGTGCCTGCGGTGGTGGTCACCGTGCCGGACAGGCGCCGCCAGGGGGGCAGGGCGCCGGCGGGGGCCTGGAAGAAGACGATCTCCCGCAGGTCGTCGAAGTCCAGCACCAGGGATTCGGCGGCAGCCACCGTCAGTTCGCCGGCCAGGTCGCGGCTGCGCCGGCCCACCGGGTGGCGCCCGCCGTCGGTGGTCTCGACCACCGCGCCGTCGCGGTCCAGGCTGATGCGCGCGATCTGGCCGTAGCGGCACAGGAACTGGCGCTGGTCGTTGCCGCGCTTGTCGCCTCCGCCCAGCACGTAGGCCAACCGGGCCACCAGTCCTTCCTCGCGGAAATACTCGGCGCGGCGCTCCTTGGCCAGTTCCTCGGGGTCCACCTGCCCGGCCCAGGGCGATTCGCTGCGGACGGCGGTAAACACGTCGTCCCAGAAGGTGTCCCAGCTTTCGGTGCGCAGGAAGCCGGTCACGGCCTCGCCGTCCTCGGTGGTCACCGTGCCGTAGAGGCAGCCGGCGCCCGCGGGCGGGCCGGCCTCCGCCCGGGCGGCCGGCGGCCCGGCGACGGCGAAGATCAGCAGGGGTACGAGGAGGCGCATGGCGGTCCTTTCCGCGACCGGAGGCCGCTTCGGGTCCAGGACGGTCCGGCGGCCGTCGGGGTTGCGTTTTCAGGCGAGGGCGCGGCCCAGGTGGTGCATCTGCAGGACCGCCGCCGCCGCGCGGGCGTCCTCCACCGCGCGGTGGGCGGTGAAGCGCTCGGCCAGGCCCATCTTCTCCAGGATGGACTCGAGGGTCAGCCCGCTGGTCCGGTGGTCGTGGGCCGCCAGCCAGACCATCGCCACCGCGCGCAGGTCGAAGGCGCCGCCGGCGATGTGGCCGCGGAAGTCCAGGCCGTGGCGGTCGCATTCGCGGCGCAGCAGGGGAATGTCGTAGTAGGCCCCGAAGGCCGCGATCACCGCCTTGTTGCGCGGCCCGTACCACTCCAGGAAGCGCCGGCCCACGCGGGCGAAGGTCTCCTTCTCCGCGACCATCTCCGGCGTGATCCCGGTGATCGCGGTGATGAAGGGGGGGACGGGGTGGTCCGCCGGCCGCACCAGCTCGCTGAAGGTGCCCGCCACCTCGAGGCTGCGCCGGTCCAGGCGCACCGCGCCGATCTCGATGATGCTGCTGCGCTCGATGCTGTTGTTGCCCTCGTCCTCGGCCGGGCAGCTGGCCTCCAGGTCGACGACGACGATGTCCGTGGTGTAGCGCACGCGTTCTCCTCGTTTGCGGGCGATGGCGGGCCGGCGAACGTCGCCGGCAGTCCGCGCTAGCGTCCGCCCGGCACCGGGTAGCCCGCCCGGTCCAGCTCGGCCGTGCCGGTGATCGGCCGTGGCGGCTTGAGGTGCTTGGCCAGGAACCGGTAGACCTTCACCCGGATCTCCCGTGCGCCCCGGGTGTCCAGGCGGTCGAAGCTGTGGCCGCCGGGGAAGTCCTCGTAGACCTCGTACTCGAACTCCTTGCCCTCGGCTTTCAGGGCGCGGATCAGGCCGACCACCTCGAGGCTGTTGACGTCCTCGTCGCTGGTGTTGGTGTGGATCAGCACCGGCGTCCGCAGGCGCTCGGCGTTCCAGACCGGGCTGCGCCGCTTGTACTCCGCGATGTTCTCGGTCACCGTCTGGCCGATATGGTGGTCGGCGGAATAGTAGCCGGCGTAGTCCCCGCCCAGGTAGCCCAGGCGCGCGATCAGGTCGCTGACCGGCACGCCGGCGTAGGCGCACCTGTAGGCATCGGGATGCTCCATCACGTTCAGCAGCGAGATCAGCCCACCGTGGCTCCAGCCGATCATGCCGACCCGGCCCTTGTCGACGAACGGGTAGTTCTCCAGCACGTACTGCCGCGCCATGTCGTTGTCCTGGACCTCGAGGCCGCCGTAGTCGATGTCCTCGTAGAGCCCGCGGCCGTAGCCGGTGCTGCCGCGGTACTCGGGAGCCACGACGACGTAGCCCTGGGCCAGCAGTTCGCGCACGATGTGGGTGTAGTAGGTCGTGAAGTCGGCATGCACCCCGCCGTGGGGAAAGACCAGCAGCGGCGCCTGCTGCGACGTGTCCAGGTCCTTCGGGAAGAAGACGTAGCACCAGAACTTCACGGGGTTGCCGGCACCGATGGCCGTGGGGCTCTCCTGCTTCCAGCGCGGCGGCCCCCAGATGCGCACCTTGTCGATCACCGCCACGTCGCCCAGGCGGTCGAACCACAGGCCGTCGTCCACCAGCTTCTGCAGCACGTCCAGCCGGTGGTCCAGGCTCTCCAGGCGGCCCAGCACCCGGTCCAGGCCGGCGGCCACACCCTCGACGGTGGCGGGGGTCGGTTCGTCGCCGGCGGACGCGGACAGGGGCAGCAGCAGGACGAACAGGACGGACAGGACGGGCACCAGCGGTTTCATGGCTTCTCCTTGCAGGCTTGCAGCCTCGCGGCTCCGTGCGGCGGGGCGTACCGGGGCCATTGTCCCTGCCGGCGGCCGTGGCGTCAACCGGGTCGAACACCGCTGTCCGATTCGCGCGTCCGCCGATCGTCGTTAAGATGTGGGCCCGGGGTGCCGGTCCGCCTGCCCCGGGCCCCATGCCAGCGTCAGGAGCACCCATGCCCCGGATCCAGTCGGTCGCCACCGCCGTCCCCGCCACCCGGGTCGACCAGGAGCTGGCGGTGGCGTTCGCGCGCCAGATGTTCGGCGAGCGCATTCCCGACCTCGAGCGCCTGCTGCCCGTGTTCGCGAACGCCGGTGTCCACACCCGCTACTTCGCCGCGCCGCAGGAGTGGTTCTTCAGCGGCCACGACCTCGCCGAGAAGAGCGCCATGTACGCACGGGAGGCGACCCGGCTGTCCGCCGAGGCGGCCGGCAGGGCGCTGGCGCGGGCGGACCTCGCGCCGCAGGACGTGGACTACGTGATCTACGTGAACACCACCGGACTGGCCACGCCGTCCATCGACGCGCGGTTGATCAACGTCATGGGCCTGCGCACGGACGTGCGCCGGACCCCGATCTGGGGGCTGGGTTGCGCCGGCGGCGCGGCGGGCCTGTCCCACGCCCACCACTACGCGCTGGCCCATCCGGAGGCGCGGGTCCTGGTGGTCGCCACGGAGCTGTGCGGACTCACCTTCCTGCCCGACGACTGCTCGACGGCGAACCTGGTGGCGACCGCCCTGTTCGGCGACGGCGCCGCCGCCGCCGTGGTCGTCGGCGACGCCTGCCCGGGGACCGGGCCGGAGATCCGCGCCACCCACAGCTGCTTCTACCCCGACTCCCTCGACGTCATGGGCTGGACCGTGCTGCAGGAGGGCCTGCAGGTGGTCTTCGCCCGGCGCATCCCGGAGATCGTCCAGGAGTCGGCCGCCGCGGATCTCGGGTCCTTCCTGGCGGCTCACGGCCTCATGATCGCGGACATCGCCGCCTTCCTGCTGCACCCCGGTGGCACCCGGGTCCTGGAGGCCTACCTGCGGGCGCTGGCCCTCGAGCCGGAGCAGCTGGACCTGTCCCGGGGCGTCCTGCGCGACTACGGCAACATGTCCTCGGCGACGGTCCTGTTCGTGCTGGAGCGGTACCTGGACGGGCAGGGGCCGGGCCGCGGCGGCCACGGGCTGGTCTCGGCGCTCGGGCCGGGGTTCTGCTCGGAGTCGCTGCTGCTGGCGTTGTGACCGCGGCGCCGGAGCCTAGTAGCCCGCCGCCTGGCCGTCCTTGCGCGATTCGGAGGCCCCGTAGTAGACGCCTTGTTCCGGGTCCAGCAGGATGGCCTGGTAGCCCCCGAACGAGCCCACGTCGGTGACCAGGCGGTGGCCCATCTGCGTGAGGGCGCGCCGCGTGGCGTAGGGGAAACCCTGCTCCAGGGCCACGTTGCCGCCGTCGGTCATCACCTCGCCGGTGGGCTCGCTGTCGCCCCAGTGCAGGATGCGGGGGGCGTCGCCCGCCTCCTGCAGGTTCATGCCGAAATCCACCAGGTTCATGATGATCTGGGCGTGGGCCTGGGGTTGGGTGCCGCCGCCCATGACCCCGAAGGAGATCCAGGGTTCGCTGTCGCGGGTCACGAAGGCCGGGATGATGGTGTGGAAGGGCCGCTTGCCCGGGGCGTAGGTGTTGGCCTGGCCGGGCTCCAGCGTGAACAGCTCGCCCCGGTCCTGCAGGCCGAAGCCCAGGCCCTCGGGGCAGACGCCCGACCCGAGGCCGCGGTAGTTGCTCTGGATCAGCGAGACCATCATGCGATCCCGGTCCGCGACCGCCAGGTAGATGGTGTCGCCCTCGCGCAGGGCCGGGTTGCCGGCCTCGACGCTGCGGGCGGCCCGTTCCGGATCGATCCGGGCGCGACGGCCCGCGGCGTATTCCTTGGAGATCAGCTCCGCCACCGGCATCCGGGCGAAGTCGGGGTCGGCGTAGAAGCGGGCCCGGTCGGCGAAGGCCAGCTTCTTGGCCTCGACGAAGGCGTGCACGTGGCCGGGGCTGCCGAAGCCCAGGCCCGCCAGGTCGAAGCCCTCCAGGATGTTCAGGATCTGCAGGGCGGCGATGCCCTGGCCGTTGGGGGGGAGCTCCCAGACGTCGACGCCCCGGTAGTTGGCCGAGACCGGGTCCACCCATTCGCTGCGGTGCCCGGCCAGGTCCGCCGCGGCCAGGAACCCGCCCGCGTCCTGCACGGTGCGGACGATCGTCCGGGCCAGGTCGCCCCGGTAGAAGGCGTCCCGGCCGTCGCGGGCGAGGGTCTCGTAGGTGCGGGCCAGCGCCTCGTTGGTCCACAGCTCGCCCTTGGCGGGGGTGTGGCCGTCGCGGGTGAAGGTCTCCAGGAAGAAGGGCTGGTCGGCGCGCGCGGCCACCCCCAGCTGCCAGTAGTGGGCGATCAGCTCGCTGACGGGAAAGCCCTCGCGCGCGTAGCGGATGGCCGGTGCCAGCACCTGGTCCATGGGCAGGCGGCCGAACTTCGCGTGCAGTTCGAACCAGCCGTCCACGCAGCCGGGCACGCTGACCGGCAGCACGCCGAACGGCGGGATCGAGGTCAGTCCCCGCTTGCGGAACTCCTCCAGGCCGAGGGCGCGCGGCGACCGGCCGCTGGCGTTCAGGCCGTGCAGGCGGCGCGTCCCGGGGTCCCAGACGATGGCGAACAGGTCGCCGCCGATCCCGCACCCGGTGGGCTCCATCAGGCCCAGGGCGGCGTTGGCGGCGATGGCGGCGTCCACGGCGCTGCCCCCCTGGCGCAGGATCTCCAGGGCGATCTGCGTGGCCAGGGGCTGGCTGGTGGCGGCCATGGCGTGGGGCGCGATGACCTCGCTGCGGGTGGCGAACGGCTGGCCGGTGACGCGGTCGGCGGCTGCGGCCCGCGGCGCGACGGACGCGGCCGCCAGCAGGCCGAGGCAGGCGATCAGGATGTTGCGGCGCATGGGTCCTCCCCGGTTAGGGCGGCGGGCGAGGCCGGAGCATAGCGCGCCGGCGGGCGGACGTCGAGGGGGCGAAGCTCAGCGGCCGGCGAGCCCGCCCAGCAGCGCGCTGACGACCTTCTCGGCGTCGCGCTGGCGCACCTCGGCGTGGCGCAAGGCCCAGACGTGTTCGGGGTGGGCGAGGTTGCGCATCTCCACCAGCAGCTTGAAGCGGGCGGGATTGTCCCGCAGGACGCCCAGGCTGCGGCCCTTGATCCGCGCGCCCGCGCCCATGGCCGGCAGGAGGCCGCGGGCGAAATCCCGGGACTCGGCGTCGACGCGCCGGCGGTCCTGGTAGTAGAAGAGGGTCACGGCGTCGCCGGCCGTGGGGTCGTTGTCGGCGTGGAAGCTGAGGAAGACCTGGCGCGACGCCGGGGTGCCGCTGAAGGCGCGCCGGGCCACGATCACCCGCCGGTTCAGGTGTTCCTGCCCTCCCTTGGGCCAGGCCTGGGGGCGGTCGCGGCGGTTCCAGTCCTCGTCGTTGAAGACCTCGTTGCGGTCGTGGACGAAGGTGGCGCTGGCGGGCTCGTTGGAGCGCAGCAGGTGGTTGGGGCTCAGCAGGGTCAGCGTGACCGCGGCGCCGTGCAGCTTCAGCAGCACGGCCACGCGCAGGGCCACGTCGTAGACGTATTCGTCCTCGACGACGTAGTGGCGGTTCCCGTCGGCGTCGCGCACCGCCACGATGGCGCCGGGGTCGATGCCGCCGTGCCCGGGGTCCAGCACCAGGTGCCAGCCGTCGAGCCGGCTGCTGAGCCGCGGCTGGCGGTCGATCTCCTCCTGGAGGCGTTCCCACAGGCGCAGGCCGTGGCGGTAGGCCACCGCCGGCGACACGGTGCTCTCCTCCAGGTAGCGCTGGCCCTGCTGGCGGTCGGCGCGGGGGCGCTCCCAGTAGTAGGGGCCGTTCGCGGCGGGGATGCGCCGCACCCCGGGGATCTGCAGCTCGAGCCGGTCCCAGTCCACCTCGGCCGTGTCGGCGGCGCCCAGGCGCGGGCGCACCTGCAGGACCTGGCCGGGGTGGATGACCGAGCCGCGCAGGCCGTTGAGCTGGCGCAGTTCCCGCAGCGTCATCTGGTGCAGCTGGGCGATGTCCGTCAGGTTGTCGCCCCGGCGCACGGTGTAGGTATCCAGCTTCGGCGCGCCGTTGTCCTGGATCCGCAGCTCCTGGCCCGGGTGGATCACGTCGCTGGTCAGGCCGTTCAGGTCGCGCAGGCGCGAGATCGTCAGGCCGTAGGCCCGGGCGATCTCCGACAGGGCGTCGCCGCGCTCGACCACGTGCACGCCGCGTTCGGTCTCGCGCAAGCGCAGGGACTGACCCACGTAGATGCGGTCGCCCTCCAGGGCGTTGATGCGCTGCAGCTGGCCGACGGTCAGGCCGTGGAGGCGGGCCACGGCCGTCAGGGTGTCGCCCTCGCGCACCACGTGCACGGCCTCGTCGACGGGGGCCGGACGCAGGCGCAGGCGCTGGCCCGCCTGGATGCGGTCGCCCGGCAGGTCGTTGAGCCGGCGCAGCAGGTCGACCGTCAGGTCGTGGCGCCGGGCGATGGCCTCGAGGGTGTCGCCCCGGCGCACGGTGGTGAATTCCTGGTCCTCGCCCGGGATGCGCAGCTGCTGGCCGATGGCCAGGCCGTCGCTGCGCAGCTCGTTCCAGTCGCGCAGATCGTCCACCGTCACGTCGTAGCGGCGGGCGATCGCGGTCAGGTTCTCGCCGCGCGTGACGGTGTGGATCCGCCACTCCTGGGCGGACGGCCGGGCCGGCGGCAGCAGGAGCCACAGCAGGCAGGCAAGCAGGGGGAGGCGGCGCATGAGGGCGGGGCACTCCTTTGCCGTCGGTTCGCGGGCGCGCTCCATCGCTGATCGGAGGATAGGGGCGATCCCGTTCCCCGCCAAGGTCAAAAGGGCATGGGGGCGCTGCCGCGCGGCCGCCGGCGGCATCCGGCTAGCCCAGGTCGTACTTGTCGAGGCGGTAGACCAGCACGTGGCGCGGGATGCCCAGGTAGACCGCGGTGCGGCTGCGGTTGCCGCCGTGGCGCGCCAGCGCGCGCCGGATCAGCTCCTTCTCCAGCTCGACCAGCGAGCAGCCGTCCTCCGGCAGCGGGCCCAGGGGCAGGCCGCCCGCGGCGCCCGGTTCGTCCGCCGCCACGGGCACGGGAGTGGCGGCCACGCCCGGCGCCAGGCGCCGGAAATCCGCGAGCGCGAGGGAGTCGCCCCGCCCCATCAGCACCAGCCGCTGGTTGAGGTTCTTCAACTCCCGCACGTTGCCCCGCCAGGGCAGGGCCGCCAGCTCCGTCAGCAGGGCCGGTTCGGTCGCCAGGTGGGCGCCGCCGTGCAGCCGGGTGAAGTGTTCCCACAGGGGCGCGATGTCCTCGCGCCGGTCGCGCAAGGGCGGCAGCACCAGCGGCAGCACGTTGATGCGGTACAGCAGGTCCTCGCGGAACCGGCCCGCCGCCGCTGCGGCCACCAGGTCGCGGTTCGTGGCGCAGATCAGCCGGAAGTCCACCGGTACCGGGCGGTCGCCGCCCACCGGGTCCACCTCGCGGGTCTCCAGCACCCGCAGCAGCTTCGGCTGCAGGCCCAGCGGCAACTCGGCGATCTCGTCCAGGAAGAGGGTGCCGCCCTCGGCCGAGCGCACCTTGCCGGTGACCGGGCGGTCGGCGCCGGTGAAGGCGCCCTTGACGTGGCCGAACAGGGTCGACTCGAGCAGGTCCCCGGGGATCGCCCCGCAGTTCACCGCCACGAACGGCCGGTCCCAGCGCCCGGACAGGTCGTGGCAGGCCCGGGCCGCGAGCTCCTTGCCGGTGCCGCTCTCGCCGCTGATCAGCACCGTGGCGTCGGTGGGGGCCGCCCGGCGGATCTGCTCCAGCAGCTCGGCCATGGCCGGCGAGCGGTGGACCAGGCCGCCGTCCTCGCCCCGCTGGCGCAGGATGCGCCGCAGCCGGGCGTTGTCCGCCTCCAGCTCCCGGGTGTGCAGGGCCTGTTCCACGGTCAACCTGAGCTCCTCCCGGGCGAAGGGCTTCAGCAGGTAGGTGAACGCGCCCAGGCGCATGGCCGCCACGGCCTGCTCGACCGTGCCGTGGGCGGTCAGCACGATGACCGGGGGCGAGGATTCGCCGCCTGCCTCGCGGATCCGCGCCAGCACCTCCATGCCGTCCAGCCCGGGCATGCGGATGTCGGTGATCACCAGGTCCGGATCCCGGCAGAGGAGCTCGAGGCCGGCGCGGCCGTCGGCCGCGTCCAGCACCTCGTGCCCGGCCTCGGCCAGGATGAAACGCACGACCTCCCGCAGGCTGCGGTCGTCGTCGATGACCAGGATGCGCGCCATTGCCGCTCCTCAGCGGGCGAACGAGGCCCGTGCCGCGCCGCTGGTCGCGACCAGCATCCCCTGCCAGGGCTCCTGCCGGGTGTCGATCCAGCTCTCCAGGTACCACAGCTGGCGGATCTTCACGAAGTGCAGGGTGGCCCGCCCCTTGAACGCGGTGCCGTCCACCAGCAGGGTGTAGACGATCTCCCAATCGCTCACGCCGCCGGACTGGATGCCCCGGTCCAGCACCTCGTCCAGCAGGTGCAGCTCGGCCTTGCGGGCGGGGCTGCACAGCCAGCGCACGAACTCGAACTCCTGGGCGTTGTGCCACTGCTTCCACCTGATGTCCGGGTAGGCGGCGACCACCCCGGAGTAGGGCGTGAAGCGGAACGTGTCGGCCAGGCAGTCGGCGTAGTCCTGGGGGGCGCGGTTCTCGACCGCGGTCTGCAGCCGCGACAGCACCTCCGAGGGCGAGCCGGCCCCGGTCATGGGACGGATCGGGTCCCCGGCGCGGGCGTGGGCGACGGCCAGGATGGCGCTGACCGCCAAGGCGGCGGCCAGGCAACGGAATTCCGGTCGGGGTCTCACGTCATTTCTCCTTCGGTTCGGGCGCGGCGGGGAGGATCATCTCCACGCACGCGCCCGGGGTGTGGTCGGACAGGACCGCGAGGGAACCGCCCTGGTCCTCCACCAGCCGCAGGCTGGTGGCCAGGCCCAGGCCCGTGCCTCCTTCGCGGGTTGAATAGAACGGAGTGCCGAAATTCGCCAGCGCCTCGGCCGAGAACCCCGGCCCATCGTCGCGGACGCGGCAGCGCAGGGCGGCGGTCGGGTGGTCCACGGCGATTTCCACGCGCCCCTGCGGCCCCGCGGCGGCGCCGGCGTTCAAGGCCAGGTTCAGCAGGACCTGGCGCACCTGCTCGCGGTTGGCCAGGGCGTGCGGCAGGGGGCTGCCGCCGGTGCGGACCGCGACCGGCGGC
>JACZKN010000175.1 GCA_014859985.1 Candidatus Krumholzibacteriia bacterium
TGCCGCGGCGCGGCCGGCTGCACCCGGCGGTCGCCCTCGTAGCCGCCGCCGCAACCGCCGCCTGGGGCTGGGTGGGCATGGAAGCGCGGATCGCCAACCTCAACGACCGCGGCTGGCCCGCCGATCCGGTGGTCCGGGCGCAGCTGCTGTCCCGGAACTCGACCCCGGTGATCCGCCACGCAGCCGCCGACCGCCCCCGGGCCCTGGTGATCCTGCAGCCTCCCATCAGCGTCGAGCAGGCCGAGCGCGCGGCCAAGGACGCCGCGGCCGCGGTCACCAGGTCCGCGCGCTGGTCCGCCCTGGCCGGGGACCTGGGCCCCCTCCTGCTGGCGGGCCGCCAGGTGCCGGTGCGCTGGACGACCAGCCTGGCCGACCTCGCCGAAGGCGAGCGGGTCCTCTGCGAGTCCGCCAAGGAGCTGCGCGACTGGGGCGGCCCCGCGACCGCCCTGTTCTACGCCGCCATCCTGGACCTGGGCTTGGGCCACGACGCGCGCGCCGTCACCCACCTGCAGCGCGCCGCGGAACTCGGGGCCGACCCCACCCTCTTCGTCTACGACGAATCCCGCTCCGGCGCCCGCGGCATGGCCCGCCGCCGCCTGCGCCCCTTCACCGACCGGCTGGCCGCCGAAACCGCCCACGGCCGCCTGGCCCCGGCCGAAGCGAACGCCCTACGCGCTACCGCCATGCTATTAGTCGCCGACTAACCCCCTTCCCCCTTATGAAGGGCATCCTGGAGCCGCGGCGAAACGGAAACGGTGAGGGGGCGCAGCCGGCGCATCGCTTGCGCCGCGCCGGCTGCGCCCCCTCACCGTTTCCGTGCTCCCGCGGCGCCTAGATGCCCTTCCCGTAGTTGGGCGCCTCCTTGGTGATGTGCACGTCGTGGGGATGGCTCTCCTTGACCCCCGCGCCGGTCACCCGCACCAGCTCCGCGTTGTCCTGCAGCTCGGCGATGGTCCGCGTGCCGCAGTAGCCCATGCCGCTGCGCAGGCCGCCGATCATCTGGTAGATGACGTCGCCGGCACGGCCCTTGTAGGGGACGCGGCCCTCGATGCCCTCGGGCACCAGTTTGTTGGCCTCGGTGACCTCGCCCTGGAAGTAGCGGTCCTTGCTGCCCTGCTGCATGGCCCCGAGCGACCCCATGCCCCGGTACAGCTTGTAGACGCGGCCCTCGAAGAGGATCTTCTCGCCCGGGGACTCGTCCGTGCCCGCGAGCAGGGAGCCGGCCATGACGCAGTCCGCGCCCACGGCCAGGGCCTTGGCGAGGTCGCCGCTGTAGCGGATGCCGCCGTCGGCCACCAGGGGGATGCGCGCCGCACGCGTCACCCGGGCCACGTCGGCGATGGCCGTGATCTGGGGCACGCCCACCCCCGCGACCACCCGCGTGGTGCAGATGGAGCCGGGGCCGATGCCCACCTTCACCGCGTCGGCACCCGCGTCGATCAGGGCCTGCGCCGCGGCGGCCGTCGCGATGTTCCCCGCCAGCACCTGGGCCCGCGGGTAGCGGGCCTTCACGGCGGCCACCGTCTCGAGCACGTTGCGCGAGTGGCCGTGGGCCGTGTCCACCACCAGCAGGTCCACCCCCGCCTCCACCAGCAGCTCGGCCCGCAGCATGGTCTCGGCGCCCACGCCCACGGCCGCGGCCACGCGCAGGCGGCCCCGCTCGTCCTTGCAGGCGTCGGGATAGTCCAGCTTCTTCTGGATGTCCTTGACGGTGATCAGGCCCCGCAGCTCGCCCTTGGCGTTGACCACCAGCAGCTTCTCGATGCGGTGCTTGTGCAGGATCTCGGCGGCCTGCTCCAGGGTCGTGCCCTCGGGCACGGTGATCAGGTTCTCGGCGGTCATCACCTCGCGCACCGGGCGCCGGGTGTCCTTGACGAAGCGCAGGTCGCGGTTGGTGAGGATGCCCACCAGCCTGGTGCCCTCGGTGATGGGCACGCCGCTGATGCGGTAGTGGTTCATCAGCACCAGCGCCTCGTCGATGCTCTTGTCCGGCCCCAGGGTGATGGGGTTGGTGATCATGCCGGACTCGGAGCGCTTGACCCGCTCGACCTCGGCGGCCTGGGTGCGCGGCTCCATGTTCTTGTGGATCACGCCCACGCCCCCCTCCCGGGCCACGGCGATGGCCATGTCGGCCTCGGTCACCGTGTCCATGGCGGCCGAGAGGAAGGGGATGTGCAGGCGGATGGTCCTGGTCAGCTGCGTGGAGGTGTCGACATCCTTGGGGATGATCTCGCTGTACCCCGGCACCAGCAGCACGTCGTCGAAGGTCAGGGCCTCGCGGATCTCGCGCGGGGCGGGGCGCCGGTCATCCATCGGTTCCTCCTACGCCTTCATGATGCCGATGAACGGCAGGTTCCGGAACTTCTCGTCGTAATCCAGGCCGTAGCCGATGACGAACTCCTTGGGGATCTCGAAGCCCACGTAGTGCAGCGGCACTTCCTTCTTGCGGGCCGCCTTCTTGTCCAGCAGGGAGGCCACGCGGATGCTGCGGGGATTGCGGGTCTGCAGCATGTCCACCAGATAGGAGATGGTCAGTCCCGTGTCGATGATGTCCTCCACCAGGACGACGTCGCGGTCGGTGATGTTGGCCTTGAGGTCCTTCTCGATCTTGACCACGCCCGTGCTCTGGACGCCGCCGTCGTAGCTGCTGACGGCCATGAAGTCCACCTCGTGCTCGACCGAGACGCAGCGGGTCAGGTCGGCCAGGAACGGGTACGCCCCCTTGAGGATGCAGACGAAGATGGGGGTCGAACCCTGGTAGTCCCTGCTGATCTCGTTGCCCAGTTGGCGGATGCGGCGGGTGATGTCCTCGCTGGAGATGAGCACCCGCTCGATCATGGGGTAGCGCAGCAGGTAGTCCTGGTCGTCGAAGGTCACGGTCAGCCTCCCGTCGCGGCCCGGTCGCCGGCGCCCGGGCCCGCGCCCCGGGCCGCGCGCAGCCGGTCGCGCTCGTCGATGATGTTGCGGATCTTCGTGGCGATCAGGTCGACCGCCACCTTGTTGTGCCCGCCCTCGGGGATGATCAGGTGGGCGTAGCGCTTGCTGGGCGAGACGAACTGCAGGTGCATGGGCCTGACCACCGTCAGGTACTGCTCGACCACCGACTCGACGGTGCGGCCGCGCTCGCGGGTGTCGCGGATCAGGCGCCGCAGCACGCGCTCGTCCGCGTCCACGTCCACGAACAGGCGGATGTCCATCTGCTCCCGCAGGGCCTGGCACTCCAGGACCAGGATCCCCTCCACGAACACGATGTCCGCCGGCTCCAGGCGCTCGGTCTCGGGCCGCCGGCTGTGGGTGGCGTAGTCGTAGCAGGGCACGTCGACGCCCTCGCCCCGGCGCAGGGCGGCCAGGTGCTCCACCAGCAGTCCGGTGTCGAAGGCCTGGGGATGATCGTAGTTGATGCGGGCCCGTTGCTCGAGGGGCAGATGGGAATTGTCGTGGTAGTAGGAATCGTGATGGATGATTTCGACCGTGCGGCCGGGGAAGGCCTCCTGGACCCGCACGGCCACGGTGGTCTTGCCCGACCCCGAACCGCCGGCCACGCCGATGATCACCGGCGGCAACGGGTGCTGCTCTGGTCCCTTCATGGGCAGAAGATATCCGGCGGGTCCGGGGCTGTCAATCAGGGCACCGCCGGCTGCTGATCGCAGCCGAGGATTCCCCGGACGTTCTGGTCGTTCCCCGCGATTGACATAAAGGTTCCTTTATTGCCGCCTGTACTGACAATATGTCCGCCTCGTGGCTGACTGTGAGTTTCATAATCTCGCAACCTATAAACCACTGATCCCATAAGCGAACCAGTTGGAGCAGCTTCCGATCCCCCGCTGAGGGCGTTTCGAGTATAAAGATTTCGCGTACATATCTTGCTGCGGTCAGGGTAGGCCCAATCCCCGCGGAGGGGGAAAGCCCCCACGAAGGAGCTGATCGACATGAAGACCAGCAGCAACCTGATCATCGTGCTCGCCATCGCGCTCGGGGCGACCGCCGCTACGGCATCCACGCTCACCACCTGGCGCTGGGCGCCCAGCCCGACCCAGGACGCCCAGGGCAACCCCCTGTCCCCCGCCCTCTTCTATGAGGTCTTCGTCGGACAGAACGGCGGCCCCATATACCTGGCCGCGACCGCCAACAACGCCGTCTGGGAGCAGCTCCCCGTGGCGGGCGTCACCTACCGGATCAGCGTGCGGGCGGTCGACGCCGCCGGGCGCCGCTCGCCCATGAGCGGAACGTCCATGCCGTTCACGGCCCCGTCGGTCTCGGCGGTCCCGGACGCGCGGGCCATGTCCGTGGGCCCGGCCGTGCCCAACCCCTTTAACCCCTCGACGTCCATCGCCTACACCGTGCCGGACGGGGTCCAGGGCCCCGTGGGAATGCGCATCCTGGACGTCCGCGGCCGGCTGGTGCAGACCCTGGCGACCGACGCCGCACCCGGCGACCACGCCGTCCGCTGGGACGGCACCGACCGGAACGGCCAGTCGGCCCCCGCGGGAGTCTACCTCGTGCAGTTCCGTTGCGGTCCGGCCACCTCCGTGACCAAGGTCACCCTGGTCGAGTGATGCGGCCGCCCCAGCCCGATTGGCGGTGGACAGGCACCGCCACCGGCGGGGATAATCGCTCGCGACGGTGTCCTTCTCGGCCGGCAGGCTCCCCGGAGGCAGGACCTTGCAGCGGAGACCCCGATCCACCGACGACGGGCGCCGTCGCCGGCCGGCGCCCGATCGGTCCGGTGCGGGCGTGGCGGCCGCCGCGCTGGCCGGGGCCGCCATCTTCATCCTGCGCTTCGGCGCCTGGGTGGCCTGGCCGGGGCGCAGCGCCTGGCAGATGGCCTCGCCCGACACCGCCATGCCCTGGCTGGCCTGGCTCTTCTGGCGGCAGGAGCCGTGGTCCCTGCCCTTGGGCCGGGTCACCGGCTACATGGCCCCCGACGGCACCACCATCGCCCTGACCGACTCGCTGCCGGTGCTCGCGCTGCCGGCCAAGCTGTTGGCATTCCTGCTGCCGGCCGGGTTCCAGTTCTTCGGTCCCTGGCTGCTGCTGTCGCACGTGCTGCAGGCGGTCTTCGCTTGGCTGCTGGCGCGCCGGCTGGCGGGCGGGCCGGCGCTGCGCATCGCCGCGGCAGCCCTGCTCTTCTTGTCGCCGGCGTTCCTGGACCGCCACGTGCACATCTCCCTGAGTGCCCACTGGCAGCTGCTGGCGGCCTTCTGGCTGTACCTGCGACCGGCGGCGGCGGACCGGGCGCCACGGCGCCTGGCCGCCTGGACCGCGCTGACACTGGTCGCCTGCCTGACCCACACCTACCTGGGCGTGATGGTCATGGCCCTGGGCGCGGCCTGGGCCGTGCGGGACGCAGCCGTCGGGCGCACGCTGCGGCCGGCGGCGGCGGCCGCCGCCCTGGTGCTGATGGCCGGCACGGCGGCGGTCTGCTGGTTCGGCGTGGGCTTCCTGGAGGCCGGAAACGTGGCGGGCTCGTCGTCCAGCACCTATGGGCGGTCGTACCTGAACCTGGACTTCGCCTGGAACGGCTTGGGCCGCTCGCTGCTGCTGCCGGCCCGGCCCCTGGCCATCGCCAACGACATCGAGTCGTTCAACGCCCTGGGCGCGGGGCTGCTGCTGGTGGTGGCCGGGGCAGCGGTGCTGGCGGCGGCGCGGCGCGAGGCACGGCCCGCTTGGCGGCGGCACTGGCCCCTGGCCGTGGTGCTGGCCGGTTGCCTGCTTTTCGCCCTGGGCGGGCGGCTGGTGCTGGACGAC
>JACZKN010000176.1 GCA_014859985.1 Candidatus Krumholzibacteriia bacterium
GCCCAGGCCGACCGTCACCCAGGGCACGGGCGTGCCGCCGCGCACGACCCGGCCCCGCAGGCCGCCGACCGGCTGGTCGCCGATCGGTTCGAGGGCGATGACCACGCCCTCGATGGTGTCCAGGGGCTCGCCCGAGGAGGGCGCGTAGGTCCACGAGCGCGGGCGGTAGCCGTGGCGGCTGACGAAAAGCGGCACCGCCTGGACCACGGCACCGCCGGGCAACTCCAGGAAGGGGATCTCCGCCACCCGGAAGGCGCCGTCGGTCAGGGTGACGTCGTCCGAGGCGTCGGTGGACCCGACGTAGCCCACCGGCCACGGCGAGTCGCTGACGAAGGCGGTGGCCAGCGGGTCGCCGCTGTCCGCGTCGACCACCGTGCCGACGATGTGCGCCCCGCCCGGCGCGATGGTCGCCCGCACGCGCACCAAGGGCGGCGGCACGAAGGGCGGCATGGGATCCGTCGGGTGCCCGGCCCCTTCGCTCTTGCTCCAGTCGGGCCAGCCGGGCTGGCCGTAGACCCGCCAGGCGCCGCCGCCGAAGGCCAGGATCGACTCGGCGCCCGTCAGGGGCAGGCCGAAGTCGCAGCGGCCGTCGGCGTCCGAGACCAGCGCCGGGGCCAACGGCCCGTTGGCGTGGCCGGCCATGGCCACGATCTTCACCCCGGCGACGGGGTCGCCGGTTGCGGCCTCCTCCACGCGCACCACCAGGTCCTGCCGCGGCGGGGGCGGCGGCAGGTCGTCGTCGCAGCCGCCGAGCAGCGCCAACGGCCCGATCGCCAGCGCGGCCGCGGCCAGGCCTGCGCGGATCGTGTGCTTCATGCTGTCCGGTCCTTTCCTGCCCCTGCCGACACCGACGTCAGTAGGCCACGGCCGCCTTGCGCGCGAAGTGGAACGAGCCGCGCATCACCACGGCGCCGGTGGCCGACAGCTCCACTGACGTGACGGTACCGCCCTCCTTGGTGACGGTCAATTCGGCCCGGGTCGGCCGGCCCAGGGCGTGGCCCTGCTCGGTGGTCACGCGCACGCGCCCGCTGCCCGGCACCACGCCGTGGGCCACCAGCCAGGCCGCCGCCGCCCCCAGGGAGGTGCCGCTGGCCCGGTCCTCCACCGCGCCCACCCGCGGGTGGAAGAAGCGGCAGTGCACGTCGGTGTCGGCGCGCACGGTCGCCGGGCAGACCAGGGTGATCCCCCCCACGCCCCGCAGGTCGGTCAGGCGGCCGATGGCCTCGCTGTCCTGGAACGCGCCGCGCATGACGTCCCGGTCGCAGACGGGCACGACGATCTGGTCGAAGCCGCAACTCACCCGCTGGGGGTGGTTGTCCCCCAGCCCGATGGACTCGACGGGCACGCCGAGGGCGGCGGCCACCTCGCTTGCCGGCACCGGTTCGCCGAAGCGGGGCCCCGGCAGGCCCAGCGTGATCACGGTGCGGCCGTCCGCGGCCGCGGTCAGGGTGACCGGCAGGATCCCCGCCCCGGTCTGCACCTTCAGGTGCGTGCCCGCCGGGTCGGCCCGGTAGAAGCCGCGGTCGGCCATGGAGGCGAACGCGGCGATGACCACGTGCCCCGACAGGGGCGCCTCGCGCCGGCTGGTGAAGAAGCGCAGGCGCACGTCGGCCTCGGACCGCCCGGGGGGCAGGACGAAGCCGGCTTCCATGGACAGCTCGTCGGTGATCTGCAGCATCTCGGCGTCCGAGAGGCTCGCGGCGTTGGGGATGATGGCAGCGGGGTTGCCGGTGAACGGGTGGTCGGCGAAGGCGTCGACGATATGGAAGGGGATGATGGCCATGGCGACCTCGATTCGCCGTGGTGGCACGGCGTGCCACCGGTGCGCCCGGGCGGGTCGCATGCGCCGAACCGATCGGCGCCGCGCGGTGATGCGCCCGCCTGGATTCCCATGGTACCAAAGAATCGGGGGGCGCACAACCGGGCCGGGACTTCCGGCGGTCTGCGGTGTATCTTCCTGGTTCCCGCCCACGAGGAAGGAAGGCATGGCCCGGCTGATCTTCGCAGTGCTGCTGGCGTGCGCCGGACCGGCGGCCGTCGCCCCGGCGCGGGGCGCCACCGCCCTGCCGGACTCCGCCCGGGCGCAGGTGCTGGAGCTGATCCGTGCGGGTGACGACCTGGCGGCGCTGGAGGCGTGCCGGCGCTACAACAGCCTGGCGGCCGCCGATCCGGTGATGCTGTACAACCAGGCCTGCCTCGAGGCCCGGCTCGGCCTGCCCCAGGACGCCCTGGCCTCGCTGGAGCAGGCCGCCGCCCGGGGCTTCGACCAGGTGGAGACCCTGGCCGCGGACCCGGATATGGCGCCGCTGCGCACCGAGCCCCGCTTCCGGGCCCTGGTCACCGAGCTCCGCACGGGCCTGGTCCTCAAGGCGGCCGAACGGGGCGTCGACCTGGGCCCCGGCCGCAGCGGGCAACTGGTGTTGGCGGACCGGCCGCGGGGCCCGGGGTATCCCGAGCCCATCTCCACGCATCCCGCCCTCGAACTGGTCTGGCGCAGCGAAGGCCTGGACCTGCGCTTGCGCGGCGCCCCCGCCTGGGCGGCCGATCCCGCCGGCCGGCCCCGCCTGATCGTGACCCTGGGCCTGGCCGACCCCGAGGAGCCGTACCTGACCCGCAACGCCTTCCACTTCGCCTTCGGCACCGGCGCCAAGGGGGAGGGCTGGGGCGCGGTCTGGGTGCCCACGGTCGGCCGCTGGCAGCGGGTGGCCGAACTGGCGCCGCGCTTCGACGAACCGGGCCATCCCGTGGCGGCCACCGTGCCCTGGGGCCTGATCCAGCCGCTGCATCCGTTGACCGACCCTGTGCTGGGGGTCAACGCGGCCCTCGACCGCACCGACGCAACCGGCCCGGTGATCGACCTCTGGTCCGCCCTGGCGGACCCCCACGCCTTCGAC
>JACZKN010000177.1 GCA_014859985.1 Candidatus Krumholzibacteriia bacterium
GGCCAGCGCCGGCAGCAGCCCCGGCCGGCTGACGAAGGTCAGGTCGCCGGGTCCGGCCGCGTCGACGCCGGCGGCCCCGGTGATCCGCGGATCGTCCGGGCCCAGCAGCTCGCCGCCCACCAGGGCGGCCACTTCGCTCAGCAGCATCGGTTTCATCGATTGTCGTCTTCTACGCAACGCCCCCCACCGCAGGTCGATGGGGGGCTAATGGGCGCTTGCGGAATGGCTTCGCGAATTTCGCCGCCTGCCCGCGCCGTGTCAACCGAAATTCCGTCAGTCGTCGCCCCGGGCCAGGGCCGTCAGGACCTCGTCGGTCAGGTCGTAGTCCGGATCGATGTAGAGCACCGCCATGGAGGCCGAATCGACGACGATCCCGTAGCCCCCCTCCTTGCCCAGGCGTTCGACGATGGTCCGCACCTGGTCGAGGATGGGCGTGATCTTCGCGGTATACTCCTGCTCGGCCCGCTGGTCGATGCCCTCGCGGAACTGGAAATACTCGGCCCGCTTCTGCTCGAACTGCTGGACCTTGGTGGCCAGGGCGTCCTGGCCCAGCAGCATCTTCTGGCTCTCGATCTCCTCGGCGAGGGAGGTCAGCTGCTTCTCCCGGTCGGTGACCTCCAGCTCCAGCTCGCGCAGGAATTTCTGGTACTGCTCCTGGGCGTCGCGGGCCGCGTCGTACTCGTCGGCGATGCGCTGGGAATCGATGACCGCCAGGGGCCGGTCCGCGGCCGGGGCGGAGCCCGCACAGAGGAGAAGGACGGCCACGACCGCCACGAAGGCCGGCAGGGTGCGGGTGCGCAGGGCAGCGTTCATGTGGACCTCGGGTTCCCGCGGGAACCGGGGTGGGGCTTCCGCTTCCGGCCGCGGCTAGAAGAAGTTGCCGATGGTGAAGTGGGGCTCCCAGGCGGCGCCGCCCGCCCGGTCGAATCCATAACCGTAATCGAAGCCGATGGTTCCCATCATGGGCACCTCGACGCGCAGGCCGAAACCGGCCCCCTTGCGCAGGTAGGCCAGGTCCGCCTCGGAGAACGAGTTCCAGACGTTGCCCATGTCCAGGAACGTTAGCAGCTGCACGGCCCGGGTCAAGGGGTAGAGGATCTCGGTGTTGAAGATCCCGAAGAAGCGCCCGCCGATGAAGCTCGGGTTGCCGGCCGGCACCACCTCCAGGTCCTTGTAGCCGCGCAGGGGGTAGCGCCGGTTGCCGCCGAGGCGGTAGCGCTCCCACTCGGGCACGGCGTCGGGGGACTCGAGCCCGTGGATCAGCCCGAAGAACCCCCGCAGGTGCAGGGCGAAGTTCCCCGGCAGCTTCTGGTAGTAGGAGTGCGAGAGCATGTGCTCCTGGAACTCGATCTCCCCCCCCAGCGGGCCGCCGGCGTACTCGATGCTGTAGCTGGTCTTCGAGCCCGCGGTGGGGAAGAAGGGGTTGTCCGTCGAGTTCCGGTTCAGCGAGAAGCGGATGGAACTCTTGGTCTCGGGCCAGTCCACCTCGTCCAGGCGCACCCAGGGCAGATCGCTGCCCGCCGGCAGGGAAGCCTCCAGCTCGTCCAGGTAGCGGACGTAGGCCCGGGAGAAGTTGTCCAGCCTGGTCTCCGAGAGCTCGTAGCGCAGCCCGACGTTGCTGTAGCGGGTGCCGGGGATGCGCCGGCCGAGGCGCAGGCTGAAGCCGCGGACCCGGCTCTCGTAGAAGTCGTCGTAGTTGTACTGGTAGCGGTCGAAGAGGTCGGCGCCGATCAGGGTCGGCGTGCCCATGAACCACGGCTCGGTGAAGCTGAGGTCCACGTAGCGCTGGCGGCTGCCGAACTGCCAGGTCACGCCGATGTTCTGCCCCTTGCCCCGGAAGTTGGTCTCGGCCACCTGGATGAAGCCGCTGGCGGAGGTCTCGGCGCTGTAGGCCATGCCGAACATGAACTGGCCGGTCTGCTTCTCCTTGACCTTCAGGACCATGTCCACGTCGCCGCTCGCGACCGGCCGGATGTCCGGCTGGACGTCCTCGAAGAACCCGGTCTGGAAGATGTCCCGCAGCGTCGCCTCGATGCGGCTGTTGCTGAAGGTGTCGCCCGGGAAGATGCGCATCTCCCGCAGGATCACGTTGTCGTAGGTCTTGACGTTGCCGGCGACGCGGATGTCGTTGATCTTCGCCGGCTGGCCCTCGATGAAGGTGAAGGCCACGTCGACGACGCGGTCGCGGATGTCGCGCTGGGGCTCGACCGTGATGTAGATGTAGCCGCGGTCGGCGTAGACCTGCTGCAGGTTGGACAACGTATCGAGGTACTCGTCCTCCTTGAAGGTCCGGCCCTTCTCTATCCACACCTGGTCGGCGATCTGCAGGTCGTTCAGCACCGTGTTGCCGTGCCAGGTGACGTCGCCGACCGTGTAGATCCCCCCCTCTTCCAGGTGGATGACGATATCGAGCTCCTCGCGGTTCTCGGTCATGACGGTCTGCCTGCCGCCGTCGGGGCCGGTCGTCTCCTCCTGTACCATCCGGAAGTTCAGCTCGGTCTCGGTGATGCGGGCGTCCAGGTAGCCCTGGTTGCGGCACCAGGCCAGGATGCGGTCGGCGTCCTCCTCGAACTGCTGCTTCTTGAAGGTGCCGCCCTTGAGGAAGCCGGTGGTGCCCTGCTTCATGGCCCCGCGCAGGCCGCCGGAGTCGAGGTTCTCGTTGCCCACGAAGGCGATGGACTTGACCTTGACCTTGCGGCCCTCCCGGATCCCCACCACCAGGTCCTGCATGTTGTTGGCGTCGACCACGGTCGAGTCGGTGTGGATCTCGACGCTGTAGTAGCCCTTCTCGTAGTAGAGGTCGCGCAGGGGCTGCAGGTCCCGGCGGATCACCGCGGGGTTGGCGAACTGCCCCACCTGCACCGGGAAGGCCTCGCGCAGGTCGCCGTCCTTGATCTTGCGGTTGCCCTCGAAGCGCACCGAGCGGATGCGCGCGAACTCCTGCAGGTTGACGATCAGGCGTACCCCGCCGGGGACGTCCTGGCGGTAGATGAAGACGTCGGAGAACTTCTTCGTGGCGAAGAGGTTGCGGACGCCCTGGGCGGCCAGGTCGCGGGTCAGGGGCTTGCCCTCCTCGAAGCCCGACCAGGCCAGCACCTGGCGCGCACCGACGGTCAGGGCGCCGACCACCTCGATCTCCCGGATGACGGGCGCCGGCTCCTGGCCGAGCGCGGGCACGGCGCCGAGCAGCAGCAGGACCAGGCAGGCTTGCAGACGGCGGCGGGGCATCGGCGGCATCGGGCTCCCGGGGCTCTCGGATCGGGTGTGGCGAAACCGCGGCATCCTAGCACCGCCTCCGTGCGGCAGCAACGGCGATCCGTGGCGGTCGTGCGCGCGGGGCGGGCGACGCCCCGGGGCGTCGGTCCGGGCAACGGAACGCCCGGCGCCGGCGGAAGTTCCGGTCGGGCCCGGGCTCCGGGGGAAACATAGGAAACTGGGCGCCGGATGGGAAGCACCGGTTTGGCCCCGCTGGTTGTGCCGCATTGAATGTGTCCGGTCCGGTCCCTGCACCCGGCCCGGCCATGTTCACCCCCCAACAG
>JACZKN010000178.1 GCA_014859985.1 Candidatus Krumholzibacteriia bacterium
CCACCCTTCGCCCGGTTCCCGGCCACGGGCCGCCCGGCCGCCGGCCGGCCCGTGCCGCCGCTTTCCCCAATTGGCGCCGAAACGCCCCCGGGCGGCCGTCCGCGCGGTTTCCGCCGCCGGCTGCGGGCGGGTCCGCTGGCACGCCCATTGCCTCCGCAGACGGGGAACCGACGCCCGTAACCCGGAGAGCACCGACTTGCCGTCCCGCCCGCGCACCCCGATCCTGCTGGCCGTCGTCCTGCTGCTGGTCGCCGGCGTGGCCGCGCCCGCGGTCGCCCAGGACGCGGCTTCGCCGGCGCCCATCCGGCCGGTCACCGCCGACAGCCCCGTGCTGACCTTGAAGCTGGAGGGCGGCGAGGGCGTGCGGTCCATGGACTCGGCCCTGAAGATCGTGCTGATGATGACGGTGCTGTCCCTGGCGCCGGCCATCCTGATCCTCACCACCAGTTTCACGCGCATCGTGATCGTGCTGGGCTTCCTGCGCCAGGCCATCGGGGCCAACCAGGCTCCGAGCAACCAGATCATCATCGGCCTGTCCCTGTTCCTGACCATGGTGGTGATGGCGCCGACCCTGCGGCAGATGAACGAGGACGCGCTCCAGCCCTTCCTGGCGGAGCAGATCGGCCAGGAAGAGGCCTTCGCCCTGGCCCAGGCCCCGCTGAAGGCGTTCATGCTGGCCCAGGTGCGCGAGAAGGACCTCGCCCTGTTCCTCGAGCTGACGGACACGCCGGCCCCGGCCACCCCGGAGGAGCTGCCGATGCTGGTGGTCGTGCCCGGCTTCGTGATCTCGGAGCTGAAGACCGCCTTCCAGATGGGCTTCGTGATCTTCATCCCGTTCCTGATAATCGACATGGTGGTGGCCTCGGTGCTGATGTCCATGGGCATGATGATGCTGCCGCCGGTGCTCATCAGCCTGCCCTTCAAGATCCTGCTCTTCGTGCTGGTCGACGGCTGGTTCCTGGTGGTCCAGTCCCTGGTCTCGGCCTTCCGGTAGCGACGCGAAAGGACGCCCATGACCCCCGAACAGGTCATCGAGATCGGCGAATACGCCATGCGGACGGTGGTGCTGGTGGCGGGCCCCATGCTCCTGGCTGGCATGGCGGTGGGCCTGGTGATCTCCATCTTCCAGGCCGCGACCCAGATCAACGAGATGACCATGACCTTCGTGCCGAAGATCCTGACGGTCTTCGCGGTCCTGATCCTCTCCCTGCCCTGGGCCATCGGCCAGCTGACCGGATTCACCGAGGACATGTTCCGCCGCATCGCGGGCATGTAGGGGGCGGCGTGAGCTTTGAACTGGACGTCACCCTGCTGGCCGTCACCGCCGCCCTGGCGGTGCGCTTCGCGGTGCTGGCGGCGACCCTGCCGCTGCTGGAGCTGCGGTCGGTGCCCGCGCTCTGGCGGTTCGGGCTGGCGGGCTGCTTCGCCGCGACCCTGGCGCCGGCCGTGGCCCGGACCCTCGGCCCCGGCGCGGTGGACCTCTCCTGGCCGGTGCTGGCGGTGGAGGCGGCGCGCTCGCTGGTGGCAGGCGCGCTGATCGGGCTGACCCTGAACCTGGTGTTCGTGACCGTGCGCTACGCCGGCGAGGTGGCGGGCATGCAGATCGGCTTCGCCATCGTCAACGCCTTCGACCCGATGAGCAACTCCCAGATCTCCATCGTCGGGCAGTTCTACTACCTGCTGGCGGTGCTGCTGTTCTTCACCACCGGCGCCCACCACGTGCTGGTCGGAGCCATGTACCAGTCCTGCCTGGCGATGCCGCCGTTCTCCGGGTTCAACGGGGCGGGCGGCGCCTGGCAGCTGCTGCGGGAGTTCTCGGGCGTCTTCAACGCCGGCCTGCGCATCGCCGCGCCGGTCGCGGTGGTGCTGCTGCTGGTGAGCTCGGCCATGGGCGTGATCGTCAAGACGGCGCCCCAGATCAACGTGCTGGTGGTGGGCTTCCCCATCAAGATAGCCGTCGGCCTGGTGACCATGGGGGTGTCGCTGGTGTTCTTCCGCGACGCCACCTTGGGGATGTTCGCCGGGCTGGAGGACCAGCTCTCGCGGGTGCTGAGCGCCACGCGTTGACCGGAAACCGACCACCCCGGCCGTGCCGGGTGTCCCGCGAAGGAGGTGAGCCGTGGCAGAGGACGTTGGGGGCGAAAGGACAGAAAAGGCGACCGGCAGACGCCGGGAACAGGCCCGCCGCAAGGGCCAGGTCGCCAAGAGCCAGGAGGTCAGCGGCGCGGCCCTCCTGGTCACGGGCGTGCTCGTGCTGCTGCTCACCAGCGGCCATTTCGCTGCGGTCCTGGGCCGCAACACGGCCTACCTGCTGTCCCAGAGCCACGTCCTGGGGCCGACCAACGGCTGGGGGGTCCGGGAATTGCTGTCCGGCAACCTGGAGGTGCTGCTGGCCGCCCTGGGGCCGCTGCTGGGCGCGCTGCTGGTGGCGGCCTTCGGCGGCAGCGTGATCCAGGTGGGCCTGCACGCCAGCGCCGAGTCCCTGGCCTTCAAGACCGAGAAGCTGAACCCGATCACCGGGATGAAGAAGTTCTTCCGCAAGACCATCGTCTTCGAGCTGCTGAAGAACGTCGTGAAGATCGGCCTGATCGGGCTGCTGGCCTGGTGGACCATCGGCGGCCTGATGGGCCAGCTGGCCGGCACGGCGGTCCTGACCCTGCCCGAGGTGGTGGCGGTCGGCCGCGCCGGCTTCATGACCCTGATGGCCCGGCTGCTGGCCTTCGTGCTCGTCCTGGCGGTGGTCGACTGGGCCTGGCAGAAGTACCAGCACGAAGAGAACCTCAAGATGAGCAAGCACGACATCAAGCAGGAGAACAAGGAGCTGGAGGGTGACCCGCAGATCAAGGCCAGGATCCGGGGCCTGCAGTTCGAGATGGCCCGCAAGCGCATGCTCGCGGACGTGCCGAAGGCCGACGTCGTGATCACCAACCCGACCCACTACGCCGTCGCCCTGCGCTACCTGCCCGGCAGTGCGGCCCCGGTCGTCGTGGCCAAGGGCCAGGACCACGTGGCCGGCGTGATCCGGCAGATCGCCCGCAAGGCGCGCGTGCCCGTGATCGAGAACAAACCCGTCGCCCGGGCCCTGTACCGGCAGGTGGAGGTGGGGAAGATGATCCCCGAGAGCCTCTTCCAGGCCGTCGCCGAGGTCCTGGCCTACGTCTACCGGCTGAAGAAGGCCTGATAGGGAGCCGCCGCGGTGCAGCAGGAACAGGTCATCGACCGGGATCTCATCCTCGCCAACAGCAACGTGCTGAGCGCGGCCGCCGTCTTGCTCATCCTGGGCCTGATGGTGGTGCCGATCCCGCCGGTGCTGCTGGACCTGATGCTCACCTTCAGCATCGCCTTCAGCGTGACGGTGCTGCTGGTGGCCCTGTACCTGAAGGAGCCGCTGCAGTTCAACAGCTTCCCCTCGCTGCTCTTGATCCTGACCCTGCTGCGCCTCTCGCTGAACGTGGCCTCGACCCGGCTGATCCTCAGCCGGGGCGACGCGGGCAAGGTGATCCAGAGCTTCGGCGACTTCGTCGTGGGCGGGAACTACGTCATCGGCGTCATCGTCTTCATCATCCTGGTGGTGATCAACTTCCTGGTCATCACCAAGGGCTCGGGCCGCATCGCCGAGGTGGCGGCCCGCTTCACCCTGGACGCCATGCCCGGCAAGCAGATGGCCATCGACGCGGACCTCAACGCGGGGATGATCAACGAGGCCGTGGCGCGCCGCCGGCGCGACGAGATCGCCCGCGAGGCCGAGTTCTACGGGGCCATGGACGGCGCCAGCAAGTTCGTCAAGGGCGACGCCATCGCCGGCATCATCATCACCCTGATCAACATCGCCGCCGGCTTCGTCATCGGCATGCTGCAGATGGGCCTGCCCGCGGCCGAGGCCCTGTCCCGCTTCACCGTCCTGACCGTGGGCGACGGCCTGGTCAGCCAGATCCCGGCCCTGCTGGTGTCCACCAGCGCCGGCCTGGTGGTGACCCGCACTAGCGGCAACCTGAGCCTGGGCCAGAACATCACCCTGCAGATCTTCCGCCAGCGCAAGGCCCTGTACCTGGCCGCCGGGGCCATGGCCGTGCTGGCCGTGATCCCGGGCCTGCCCACCGGGCCGTTCCTGCTGTTTGCCGTGGGCACGGCGGTCGCCGGCGCGGTGATGGGCAAGCGCGTGGAGAACTACGACGACGACCAGGCCCGCGCCGACGAGGAGGCCGCCCGGCAGCAGCAGGCCCAGGCCGCCGACCAGCCCGAGGGTCCCCGGGGCGAGGACCTCTTCGTGCTGGACAAGCTGGAACTGGAGATCGGCTACGGCCTGATCCCCCTGGTGGACGACAAGCGCGGCGGCGACCTGTTGCACCGCATCGGCAACATCCGCCGCCAGGTGGGTTCGGAGCTGGGCATCTTCATCCACCCGATCCGCGTGCGGGACAACCTGCAGCTGCCGCCGAACCGCTACCTGGTCAAGCTCAAGGGCGTGGAGATCGCCCGGGCCGAGCTGCAGCCGGACCTGCTGCTGGCCATGAGCACGCGTCCGGACGCCGGCGAGCTCGAGGGCTCGCCCACGGTGGAGCCGGCCTTCCACCTGCCCGCGGTGTGGATCGCCAAGGACCGCAAGGCCGCCGCCGAGCGCGAGGGCTACACCGTGGTCGAGAGCGCGGCCGTGCTGGCGACGCACCTTTCGGAGATCATCCGCGGCCACGCCGACGAGCTGCTCAGCCGCCAGGACGTCAAGGACATGTGCGAGTCGGTGCGGGAGTTCGCGCCGTCCCTGGTCGAGGACCTGGTCCCGGACAAGGTGCCGGTCAACACGCTGCACAACGTCCTGCGCGCCCTGCTGCACGAGCGCATCCCCGTGCGGGACATCGTGACGATCCTGGAGACGCTGGCCAACTACGGGGGGACGGGCCTGAACCACGACTTCCTGACGGGCAAGGTGCGCGAGGCCCTCGGCCGCTCCATCACCGCGCTCTACAGCGCGACCGACGGCAAGCTGCACGTGATCTCCCTGCACCCGCAGACCGAGCACCGCCTGATGCAGGCCAACCGCGAGTCCGACCAGGCGGGCGGCGTGGTGCTGGACCCGGCCTTCACCCAGGAGCTGCTGCAGCGCCTGGAGGCGGTGCTGCGGGCCGCCTACAACGCGGGCCCGCCGCCGGTGCTGCTGGTGCCCACCCCGCTGCGCCTCTTCGTCAAGCGGCTCGTCGAGCCGACCTATCCCAACTTGGCCGTCATGGGCTACACCGAGGTCGCCGCCGCGGCCCAGGTCCATGCGGCCGGAACGGTGGTGACCCATGGCAAGCAGTTCGCCGAGCAGGCAGCCGTCTGACGGCGTCGTGGTGGTCGCGGCGCCCAGCCTCCAGGACGCGTACCGGCGCATCCGTCGCGACTACGGGGACCAGACCGAGGTCCTGGACTCCCGCACCGTCTCGCGCCGGGAGGCCCGCGGCCTGGGCCGCGAACGCCTGGTGGAGGTGACCGTCCGCCTGCCGGGGGCGCGGCGCGCCCCGGACCCGGCCCGGCACCCCGCCGCCGCGGTCCCCGGGGCTGCGGCCGTGGACGGGTTGGAGCGGGAGATCGCCCGTATCGAGACCCTGGTGGCGGAGCTGGCGGACGCGCCCGCGCCGGCGTCCAGCCCGGCCCGGTCGCCCCTGGCCGAGCTGCTGGTGGACGCGGGCGCCCGCACCGGCACCGTCGACCACCTGCTGGCGCGTTTCGGCGCCGAGACCGGACGGGGCCCGGGCGACCGCCCCGCCTTCCTGGCCTGGCTGGAGGAGAACCTGCCCGCGAGCAACTGCGGCTGGGACGGGTTCTACGGCTGCCACGCCTTCCTCGGGGCCCCCGGCTGCGGCCGCACCGATCTGGTCCTGGCCGCCGCCGCCCGCCTCCAGGACCTCGGACGCCGCACCCTGGTGCTGGCCATGTGCCCTCCGGACGAGGGCCTGATCCGCCGCCTGCAGGCCGCCGCTGCCCAGGGCGGCTACGATGCGGCCCTGCTGCGCCGACCCGAGCAGCTGGAGGAGGCGGCGGAGCAGCTGGCCGGCTACGACGTGGTCCTGGTGGACCTGCCCCCCCTGGCCGCGCCCGAGATGGCCGAGGGCGGCCCGCTGCACCGCTGGCTGGCGGCGAACGGGGGCTTCCACCGGCACCTGGTGCTGCCCCTGGACGCGGACATGGCCGACCAGGCGGACCTGGTCCAGGCGGTGCGGGCCTGGAACTGCGACTGGCTCGCGGTCGCCCGCACGGACCGCTCCCGCCGCTGGGCCAAGCTGCTGGACCTGACCGTCACGGTGGGGCTGCCGTTCTCGCTGCTAGCGGCCGATCCCCTGCGGGGCGGCCAACTGGAGATCGCCGCCTCGGGCCGCCTGCTCGACCGGGTGCTGGGAGCCGAGGCGCCGGGGTTCGTGCCCGACCTGCCGGTGACCGCGCAGGCCTGAAGGGAAGGGGAGCCGCCCGATGACGCGCCTGATCCACACCATCGCCCTGGCGGCCGGCGCCGTGGTCCTGGGGACGGGCCTGTGGCAGGGCTGGGGCCTGTGGGCCACCGGCCGCCGCCTGGCCCTGGCCTACCTGGCCTTCTTCTTCCTGGGCGCGGCCCTGGCCCTGGCGGTGCGCATGGTGCCCCTGCTGGAGAAACCGGCAGGGGAGACCGCCATCCCGGGGCGCCAGCGGGGCCGGGCCAAGGACCAGCGGCCGGCGACCGATACCTAGAACCGTGGCACGGAACGTGCAAAAAGCACGAATCCGGTGCAGCCACAGACCCGCAGAAAGGCTAGACCATGACCGACATCGTCCAGATCGCCCACCACGACGTCTGGGAACGTTGCCGCGGGCGCGACAGCGACGAGGCCCGCCGCGAGCTGGTCGACATCTATGCGCGCATCGTCAAGTTCGTGGCCGGGCGCATGGCCATCGGTCTGCCCCACTACGTGGAATTCAACGACCTGATCTCCGCCGGCCTGCTGGGCCTGATCCAGGCCATCGACAAGTTCGACCACCGGCGGGGCATCAAGTTCGAGACCTTCGCCATCCCGCGCATCCGGGGCTCGATCCTTGACGAACTGCGCAGCCAGGACTGGTTCCCCCGCTCCCTGCGCCGCAAGGCCAAGCAGCTGGAGGAGGCCTACGCCCGGCTGGAGGCGCGCCTGGGCCGGCCCGCCACCGACGCCGAAGTGGCCCGCGAGCTGGACGTGCCGATCGACGAGTTCGACGGGATGATCGGCGAGGTCTCCATCGCCACCATCATGTCCCTGGACGCGGACACCGGCGGCGAGGACGGCGACAACACCACCAGCCTCGGGGACTACCTGGCCGACCCCGCCACCGAGGACGTGGAGGCGGTGCTGGCGCGCCAGGAGATGAAGGACCTGATCGGCATGCGCATGTCCGAGCTCCCGGAGAAGGAGCAGCTGGTGCTGGTGCTCTACTACTACGAGGAGCTGACGCTGAAGGAGATCGGCGAGATCCTCGACGTTACCGAGAGCCGGGTCTGCCAGATCCACACCAAGGCCATCCTGCGCCTCAAGGGCAAGATCCAGCGCAACGAGGGCAAGCAGTCCATCGGCCAGATCACCCGGGAGATCCGCCGGCGCCAGGCCGAGGACCTGCAGCCCGAGCCGGTGACCCTGACGGCGCGGGTCAGGGAGCTCGAGCCGGTGAACGTCATGGCCTGCCTGTCCCTGTGCCAGCTCTGCGCGTTCCTGGCGCGGCTGGCCCAGGACGGCGCGGTCTGGCCGGCGGTGCCCGTCTAGGGCGGCCGGCCAGCGAAAGCGAGACCGCATGAACAGCGACGGCGTGTCCCTGCCGACGACCATTGCCCAGCTCGGCAACGTGGCCAAGACCCAGTCGCGGGTCCAGCAGCAGGGCCAGAACGTCACGCCGTTCAAGGACCAGCTGGATCGGCAGGAGGACCTGAAGGTCCAGCGGGTCAAGCAGGCCGAGGCGGCGGACCACCGCCGGATCGAGACCGACGAGGAGTCCCCCGACAAGCGGCAGCGGCGGCGGCAGCGCCGCGAGCGCAAGCTGCTCGCGCGGGACCGGAGCGAGGGTGAAACCGGCGCCGAGGGCGGCGCCGACGACCAGGACCAGGAGACCGTGGGCGTGCTGATCGACCTGCGGGCCTGACAGACGAGGGAGCCGAAGCGTGGACTGGAGCCAGATCCTGCGTCACCTCCAGGGACAGGGCCCGGTCATCTGGGCGGCCGCCGCCGCGGTGGCGGCCG
>JACZKN010000179.1 GCA_014859985.1 Candidatus Krumholzibacteriia bacterium
CCAGTCGGGGTGGTGCTGTTTGGGGGTGAACATGGCCGGACCCGGTGCAGGGACCGGGCCGGATACATTTTATGCGGCACAACTCAGGCGAAGCGGTCCGCTAGCCGGTGGATCAGGTAGCTGCTCTCGGCCAGGGCCTGCCCGGCGAAGTCGCCGAAGAAGGCGCTGACCCGGCGGAACTCCGCGGCGAACCCCGCCTTGTCGTCCGCGCGCACCAGCGAGGCCAGCCGGCCATGGTGCTCCAGCAGCTCCAGCAGCAGGGCGCGCCGCTCGGCGTCGGCGAAGACGATGTCCGCGTAGAGCTCCGGGTTCTGGGCGAAGATGCGGCCGGTCATCATCAGCTCGGCGCGGTAGATGGGGCTGCTCAGCTCCAGCATGTCCTGGGGCCGCATGCCCCTGGCGGCCAGGAACGAGCCGTGCAGCAGGGCCAGGAAATGGCGCAGGCCCTGCACCACGTGCATGCCCTCGTCGTGGCGCGCGGGCGGCAGCTCGGCCACGCGCATCCCCCACAGGCGGCACTGCTCCAGCAGCCAGGCGGCGGCGGGCGCGTCGCGGCCCGGGCAGACCACCATCAGCTGCTTGGCCAGGTTGTGCACGTCCGGACCGTGCAGGGGGTGCAGGCCGACCACGGGGCCGGGGTGGGCGGCCAGCATGGCGGCCACCGGCTCGGCCTTGTTGCTGGTGAAGTCCGCCAGCAGCGTGGCCGGCGCCAGGTGCGGCGCCAGCTGCGCGATCACCGCCCGTGTCTCGCGGATGGGCACCGTCACCACCGCGAGGTCGCAGCCCGCGGCCAGGTCGCCCACCCGGTCCCAGTCCCCCACGTCCAGCACCCGCACGGCGTGTCCGCTGCGGGCCAGGATGCCCGCGTACAGCGAGCCCATGCGCCCCTTGCCGCCCACCAGCAGCACCGTGCGCGGCCCGCCCGCCGCCTGGGGGAAGACACCGGTGGACTGGCGCGCCCGCGACGCGCCCATCACCATGCGCAGGAAGTCCTCGGCCCAGTCGGGATCGAGCCCGCGCCCGGCGGCCGCGGCGCGGAAGGCCGCCACCTTGGCCTCCTCCCGGGGCGGATCGAAGATGGGCAGGCCCTCCCGCTGCTTGGTCACCAGCACGTCGGCCAGCAGCGCGCTGCGCTCGGCCAGCAGGTCCAGGATGCCCGCGTCGATGGCGTCGATGCGGGCGCGGGGGCCGGCCAGGGGATTGCCGGCCGGGTCGTCGGTGCGGTCGCTCATCGTGGGCTCCGTGCGGGTCGGGTCCGGTCACAGGGATGCGCGGCATGGTAGCATCGACGGCGCCGGGTGTCATGGCAAGGCGGCCCGGGCGCCGCCGCCCGGGCCGCCCGCGTCCGCGATCGGGGGCCGTCAGGCCTCCACCTTCGGCTTCCACACCTGCCAGACGCGGCCCACCAGGTCCTCGCCCACCTGCAGGGCGGGCTCGCCGGGGCGCCAGCCGGCCGGGGTGGCCTCGGCGCCCTTGGTCCGGCGCACGTGCTGGTAGGCCTGCACCTGCCGCACCATCTCGCTGAAGTTGCGACCCACCGGGGGCGTCAGCACCTCCATGGCCTGGATCACGCCGTCGGGGTCGATGAGGAAGCGCCCGCGCACGTCCACGCCCCCGGCCTCGTCGTAGACGCCGTAGACCCTGCCGATGCGGCCGCCCGCGTCCGAGAGCATGGGAAACGGCACCCCGCCCTCGACCATCTTGGACAGCTCCTCGGCCTGCCAGATCTTGTGCACGAAGCGGCTGTCGGTGCTCACCGCGAGCACCTGCACGCCCAGCTTCACCAGCGCGTCATGGTTGGCGGCGACCGCCGCCAGTTCGGTGGGTCAGACGAAGGTGAAATCGCCGGGGTAGAAGCAGAGGGCGACCCACTTGCCGCCGAAATCCGAAAGCTTCAGGTTGTTGAAGCCGCCGTTCATGAAGGCCGTCGCCTCGAAATCGGGGGCCGGATGGCCGACCATCACTTGCATTGCGCCACCTCCCGTGGTCTGGTCCGGTTTGGCCTGCGTACCCTGGTCTTTCGGGACGATGGGCCCCTGGGCCGTGGCGACACAGCCCTTGTGCTTCTGGGACACAATCCCACCTCCTTGCTGTGGAATGACTTGCCGATTCCGAAGATAACACCTGGAGGGGCCGCAGGGCGAAAATATCGTGATCCCCGGCAGCGTGTTTCCGGTCTTCGCCCTGAGCGCCGCCGGGGCGAACTGCTGGGCCGGGCCGGTGCTGCCGCTGTTCGCGTAGCCCGGCCGCAAACGAAACCCCGGCGGGAATCCGTTCCCGCCGGGGTTGCTGGCAATCCCTTGCCTGTGTGCCGCTCCGTCGGGTGCCGGGCGACTGTTCGGCGATCAGGAGCAGCCGGTCGTGGCGCCGCAGTTGTTGCACTTGTAGCACGCGCCGTTGCGCACGGTCACCGAGCCGCACTCCGGGCACGGCGGGCTGTCCGTGTGGAACTGCCGGTCCTTGCGCTCCTCCTGCATGGTGATGCGGCCGGTGCCGCCCGCGGCGGCGGCCAGGGCCTTCTTGCCGGTGGTCGCGATCGCGGCTTCCGTCGCCACCACCGCGCCGTCGGGCCGGGTGCCGTCGGCGTCGCCGGCGTGGTCCCCGAACTTCAGGTCCATCCAGCGGAAGATGTAGTCCATCACAGACTTGGCGATGGGGATCTCCTTGTTGCTGGTGAAGCCGCTGGGCTCGAAGCGCGCGTGGCTGAACTTGTTGATCAGCACCTTCAGGGGCACGCCGTACTGCAGCATGATCGAGACGCTGGTGGCGAAGCTGTCCATCAGCCCGCTGACCACCGAGCCCTCCTTGGCCATGGAGATGAACATCTCGCCCGGCTTGCCGTTGGGATACATCCCGACGGTGAGGTACCCCTCGTGGCCGCTGATGGAGAACTTGTGGGTGATGGCCTGGCGTTCGTCCGGCAGGCGCACCCGCTGGGGCTTGGGCGGGGCCAGCAGTTCCTCCTTGGCCTCGGTCTCCTTCTTCCTGCCCGTGTTCAACGGCTGCAGCCGCTTGCTGCCGTCGCGGTAGATCGCGACCGCCTTGAGGCCCATCTTCCAGGCCTCGATGTAGGTCTGCATGATCTCGTCGACCGTGGCCGCGGTGGGCATGTTCACGGTCTTGGAGATGGCGCCCGAGAGGAAGGGCTGCACCGCCGACATCATGCGCAGGTGGCCCATGTAGTGGATGGAGCGCTCGCCGTTGGCCGGCCTGAAGGCGCAGTCGAAGACCGGCAGGTGCTCCGGCTTCAGGTGCGGGGCGCCCTCGATGGTCTCGTTCTCGTCGATCCAGTGGACGATCTCCTGGATCTGGTCGTCCTCGTAGCCCAGCCGCTCCAGGGCGTCGGGCACGCCGTTGTTGACGATCTTCATGATGCCGCCGTCCACCAGCTTCTTGTACTTCACCAGGGCGATGTCCGGCTCGACGCCCGTGGTGTCGCAGTCCATCATGAAGCCGATGGTGCCGGTCGGCGCCAGCACCGTGACCTGGCTGTTGCGGTAGCCGTAGTCGTGGCCCAGGGCGTAGGCCTCGCGCCAGGCGGTCTCCGCCTCGGCCCGCAGCTTCTCCGGCACCCGGTTGGCGTTGATGCCGTTGAGCGCCGCGCGGTGCTTGCGGATCACCTCGAGCATGGGCTCGCGGTTCTCGGGGTAGCCGGCGAACGGCCCCAGGCGGCTGGCGATCTCGGCCGAGGTGAGGTAGGCCTGGCCGCACATCAGGGCGGTGATGGCCGCGGCGTAGTCCCGGCCCTCGTCGCTGTCGTAGGGCAGGCCGCGGTTCATCAGCAGGGCGCCCAGGTTGGCGTAGCCCAGGCCCAGGGGCCGGAAGCGGTGGCTGTTGGCCTCGATCTCCGGGCGCGGGTAGCTGCTGTTGCCGACGATGATCTCCATGGCCAGGATCATCACGCGCACCGCGTAGCGGAAGGACCCGGTGTCCAGCTCGCCCTCGGGCGTGCGGAACTTCATCAGGTTCAGCGAGGCGAGGTTGCAGGCCGAGTTGTCCAGGAACATGTACTCGCTGCAGGGATTCGACGCGCGGATGCGGTCGGTGGTCTTGCAGGTGTGCCAGTCGTTGATGGTCGTGTCGAACTGCATGCCCGGGTCGCCGCAGACGTGGGTGCCCTCGGCGATCCTGCGCATCAGGAAACGGGCCTTGTAGGTGTCCATGGGCCGGCCGTCGACGATGGCGCGGGTGGTCCAGTCGCCGTCCTCCTCCACCGCGCGCATGAACTCGTTGCTGACGCGGACGGAGTTGTTGCTGTTCTGGAAGAACACCGAGTTGTAGGCCTCGCCGCCGAAGGAACCGTCGTAGCCGGCGTCGATCAGGGCCCAGGCCTTGCGCTCCTCGTTCACCTTGCAGTCGATGAACTCCTCGATGTCGGGGTGGTCGGCGTCGAGGATGACCATCTTGGCGGCGCGGCGGGTCTTGCCGCCGGACTTGATCACCCCGGCGAAGGCGTCGAAGCCGCGCATGAAGCTGACCGGGCCGGAGGCCTGGCCGCCGGCGGTGAGCTTCTCGCGGCTCGAGCGCAGGGCCGACAGGTTGGTGCCGGTGCCGCTGCCGTACTTGAAGAGCATGCCCTCGGTCTTGGCCAGGTCCAGGATCGACGCCATGGAGTCCTGGACCGCGTTGATGAAGCAGGCCGAGCACTGGGGCCGCTTCTCCACGCCCACGTTGAACCACACCGGCGAGTTGAACGACGCCAGCTGGTTCACCAGCAGGTGGGTCAACTCGGCCTGGAAGACGGCGGCGTCGCGGTCGGTCGCGAAGTAGCCGTCCTTCAGGCCCCAGCCGGTGATGGTGTCGGCGACGCGGCCCACCAGCTGGCGGACCGAGCGCTCGCGGTCGGGAGTGCCCAGGCCGCCGCGGAAGTACTTGGAGACGACCACGTTGGTGGCCAGTTGGGTCCACGAACGGGGGATCTCGCAGTCGTCCTGGCGGAACAGGGTCTCGCCCTTGTCGTTGATGATGGTCGCCGAGCGCAGCTCCCACGCGATGGCGTCGAAGGGGTGCACGCCCTCGGTGGTGAAGCGCCGCTCCACCGTCAGGCCCCGCGCCGTGCGCGCGTCGTCCAGCCGCACCTCCACCCGCGGCTCGCCCTCGAGCCGGGCCGCGGCCGCGGCCGTCCGTTCCGTGCGGACCGGCTGCCGCAGGGCCTGTTCCTTCTCCCCGAAGAGGACCCCGTCCCCCGCCGCCTGCAGCTTCTCCCTGTCGATACGATCCGTCATGAGCGTTCTCCTTTCCCAGATCCGTCTGGGCGCGGAGACAGGAAGAATCCTGTCATGCCGTGCGCCTGCCCGGCCGGCCTCGGACCATCCCCCGCGCGCCTTCGCTGAGACTTGAGATCGGGTGAGGCCGAGCTTGATGTTCCATAATGCATGAGCACCCCAACATCTTGGGGGCGGATGGCCAATTGACCACTGTCCCTTGTGGGAGATCCGCACGATATAACCGGGCAGCGGGAGCCCGCAAAACAATATTTCGGCAGCGGGCCTCCGGGGCCGCGGCGGTCCGCGGGAGGGCCCGGCGGATCGCCGTTCCGGCGCGGTTTGCGCCCGCCGGCCGCCCCGGAAAAAGTTTTTACGAAACCCTCATACGAGCCACGCCTGAACCCTCCCGGAGGTCGCGGGGCCCGCGGAGCCATGCGCCATGAATCCAGTAAGTATCGACGTATCCGTGAGTTGTGGAATTGGTGATGGGAGGCGGGCAGGTGGGGATAACTCAGGGGGACGCTGGACCGCCACCATCCCCGGAATCGGGCCGCAGCCGGCCGTCGACCACGTCCTGGACGATGGCCCGGATCCGCTGTCGGCCGGCCCGGAACGCGTCGCGGATCTCCTCGACGGTGCCGGTGGCGGTCACCGGGTCGTCCACGGGCACGCGCCGGTGCCGGCGCGGGTCGCCCGGTTCGGGCAGGAAGCGGCCGGCTTCCTCGCTGAGGCTGACGATCAGGTCGAAGGCGTCGAGGTCCACCTGGTCGTAGGACTTGGACTCCTGGCCGTCCATGCCGACGCCCGCCTCCTGCATGACCCAGCGGGCCCGCTCGGACACGCGGTGGGGGAACAGGCCGCAGCTGGCCGCGCTCCAGCCCGCAGGAAAGAGCACCC
Organism: Candidatus Krumholzibacteriia bacterium; assembly: GCA_014859985.1. Lineage (GTDB taxonomy): Bacteria > Krumholzibacteriota > Krumholzibacteriia > LZORAL124-64-63 > LZORAL124-64-63 > JACZKN01. The sequence continues at coordinate 6,105 of JACZKN010000179.1, forward strand.
GGGCCCAGGCCTCGGCCATCTGGCTGCGGCAGGCGTTGGCCGTGCAGACGAAGAGGACCTTCACGGCGACGCTCCCGGCGGCAGGGCGGCGGGCGCTCCCTGGTCCGGCTCCACGTCCACCAACGGGTCGCCCTGGGCCACCACCTGGCCTGCCGTGACGTGCACCCGGGCCACGGTGCCCGCGACCCCGGCCAGCAGTTCGGTCTCCATCTTCATGGACTCCAGGATGACCAGCGGCCGGCCGGCCTGGACCCGGGTCCCCGCCTCGACGAGCACCCGCACCACCTTGCCCGGCATGCCCGCCCTGAGGCCCGGCCCCGCGGCGTCCTCCTCGCGGCCGCCGTCGCGGTCCGGATCCACCACCTGCAGCCGGTGGGTGCGGCCGTCGGCGAAGACGAAGCGTTCCTGGTCGCGGGCCGCGACCCGCAGGCGGCGGCGCCGCCCCTGCCAGGCCACGAGCCAGCCGCCTTCCCCGTCGGGAGCCGCATCCAGCTCGTGGGCCGTGCCGTCGATGGTCACGAGCCAGAGCCCGTCGCGGCGGACCACGTCCACCGCGTGGTCGCCGTCGCTGTCGCGCAGATAGAGCAGCACGTCGCCTCCTTCGGGCGGCAGGCCCGGCGGCGCGGGCCGGTCCGCCTCAGTCCAGGCCGCCCAGGCGGAAGCGGCCCACCCGCTCCCAGGGACCGGCCGCGGGGCAAGCCGGC
>JACZKN010000180.1 GCA_014859985.1 Candidatus Krumholzibacteriia bacterium
CACCCCTATCGGGCGCGCGAACCACCAGCCGGACTCGTGGGAGCGAACGCTCGCAGCGGCTGGTGGGTGTCGTCCGTTCCGCGATCCTGCCGCCGGGAATGCCGGCGGCAGGGCGGGTTCGTTCATTCGGCCGGGACGGCCGCGGGCGACCCCCTGCGGGCCTCGCGCGGCAACGCCATCGTGCGCGCCACCGAGCGCGTGGCGCCGGCGGTGGTTTCGATCAACGTGCGCCAGCAGCAGCAGGTGCGCGATCCGTCCCTGGAGTTCTGGGAGCGGCTGGGCCTGGTCCCGCACCGCGAGTTCTTCCGGGACGTGCGCAGCATGGGGTCGGGCGTGATCGTCAGCCCGGACGGCCTGATCGTCACCAACTTCCACGTGGTCCAGGGAGCGCTGGAACTCGTGGTCACCCTCTCGGACGGGCGCCAGTACCAGGCGGTGGTGGTCGACGACGTCGAGCGCTACGACCTGGCGGTGCTGCGCATCGCGGCCCGCGACCTGCCCGTGGCCCACCTGGCGGACAGCGACGACCTGCTCATCGGCGAATGGGCCATCGCCATCGGCTCGCCCTTCGGCTACCTGCTGGCGGACACGCAGCCGACGGTGACCGTGGGCGTGATCAGCGCCGTCAACCGCGACATCAAGCGCAGCGAGGGCGAGCGCACCTACCTGGGCATGATCCAGACCGACGCCGCCATCAATCCGGGCAACAGCGGCGGGCCGCTGGTGAACGCGGACGGCGAGGTGGTGGGCATCAACACGTTCATCTTCTCGGAGTCCGGCGGCAGCGTCGGCATCGGCTTCGCCGTGCCCGCGAGCCGGGTCCGCACGGTGCTGGACGAGATCGCGCGCTACGGCCATTACCGCGACATCAGCCTGGGCTTCGGCCTGGGGCTGCTGTCGCCGGGGGCCATGCGCTACCTGGGGCTGAATGATCCGGTGGGCCTGCTGGTGGCGGAGGTCGAGGAAGGCGGGCCGGCCTGGCGCGCCGGACTGCGCCGGCTCGACGTGCTGCGGGAGCTGGGCGGCCAGAGGATCTCGTCCCTGAGCCTGGTCTGGCGCCTGGTCTACAACGCCAACGTGGGGGACCGGCTGCCCTTCGTCGCCGAGCGCGGCGGACGGCGCTGGACCGGCGAGATCGTGATCGAGGAACTGAAGCGGTCCTGAGTGGACGGCGCGGGGTGGGACAACCGAGGGAGCAGCAATTGCCTCAGCAGACGACACGGCCGGGGCCGCACCGCGTCCTGGTCACCGGCGGCGCCGGTTTCACCGGCATCAACCTGGTCCGCTTCCTGCTTGAGCAGGGCGTGGCGGTGCGTTCGCTGGACGTGGCGGAGTTCACCTACGCCGACTGCCGCGACCGTATCGAGCACCTGGTGGGCGACATCCGCGACCCCGCGGCCGTGGACCGCGCCGCCGCGGGCTGCGACCTGGTGGTCCACGCCGCCATGGCCCTGCCCCTGTACAGCGAGCGCGACATCATGACCACCGGCGTCGACGGCACGCGCACCGTGCTGGCGGCGGCCGAGCGCCACGGCATCGGGCGCGTGGTCCACATCTCCTCGACCGCCGTGTACGGCGTGCCCGACCACCATCCGCTGGTGGAGACGGACGAACTGGTGGGCGTCGGCCCGTATGGCCAGGCCAAGATCGAGGCGGAGCACGTCTGTGCCGAGTTCCGGGCCCGGGGCCTGGTGGTGCCGGTGCTGCGGCCCAAGAGCTTCATCGGGCCCGAGCGCCTGGGCGTCTTCGCCCTGCTCTACGACTGGGCCAAGGACGGCCGGGGCTTCCCCATGATCGGCAGCGGCCGCAACCGCTACCAGCTGCTGGACATCGCCGACCTCTGCCAGGCCATCTGGCTGTGCGCCACGCTCCCCGACGGGACGGTCAACGACGTCTTCAACATCGGTGCCGGGGAATTCACGACCATGGGCCGGGACTGGCAGGCGGTGCTCGACCGGGCCGGCCACGGCAAGAAGGTCAGGGGATTCCCGGCCTGGCCGGTCATCCGGACCCTGCGCCTGCTGGACCGGCTGCACCTTTCGCCCCTTTACCCCTGGGTCTACGAGACCGCGGCCAAGGACTCGTTCGTCTCCATCGAGAAGGCCGAGCGGGTCCTGGGCTACCGGCCGCGCTACTCCAACCAGGACGCCCTGATCCGCAATTTCGAGTGGTACCTGGATCACCTCGACGAGTTCAAGGACCAGTCCGGCGTGTCCCACCGCGTGCCCTGGAAGCAGGGCGCCCTGGGCCTCGCGAAGCGGTTCTTCTAGGAGGCCGGTATGATCGCGGTAACCGGCGCGGCCGGCTTCATCGGCAGCAACATCGTCTGGGAGCTGAACCGGCGGGGCCGGGACGACCTCATCGTCGTGGACCTGGCGCCGGACGACACCGGCTGCGCCAACCTGGCACCCCTGCGCTACGCCCGCTACCTGTCCAAGGAGGCGTTCCGTGCCTGGATCGCCGCGCCGGCCAACGCGCGGCAGCTGGAGACCCTCTACCACCTGGGAGCCTGCAGCAGCACCACCGAGACCGACTGGGACTACCTGGCGGAGAACAACCTGGGCTACACCCGCGAGCTCTGCCTGGCGGCCGTGAACTCGGGCGTGCGGTTCGTCAACGCCTCCAGCGCCGCCACCTACGGCGACGGCAGCCGCGGCTACAGCGACGACCACGCCCGCCTGGACGAGCTGGAGCCGCTCAACCTCTACGGCCGCTCCAAGCACGAGTTCGACCTGTGGGCCCGCGCCGGCAACCTGCTCGGCGAGATCGCCTGCCTGAAGTACTTCAACGTCTACGGGCCCAACGAGTGGCACAAGGGCGAGATGCGCTCGATGGTCTGCAAGGGCTACGAGCAGATCCGCGACCGGGGCCGCGTGCGCCTGTTCGCCTCGGACCGGCCCGCGTACCCGGACGGCGGCCAGCAGCGGGACTTCGTCTACGTGAAGGACGCCGTCGCCATGACCCTGTGGTGCGGCGAGCACCGCGGCGCCAACGGGATCTTCAACGTGGGCACCGGCGAGGCCAGCAGCTGGAACCGCCTGATCGGCGCCATCTTCAGGGCCCTCGGGCGCGAGCCCGCCATCGAGTACGTGCCCATGCCGGAGCACCTCAAGGGCAGGTACCAGTACCACACCGAGGCCGAGATGCAGAAGCTGCGCGCCGCGGGCTATGCCGCGCCGATGACCGTGCTAGAGGACGCCGTGGCGGAGTACGTCACCGGCCACCTGGTGCCCGACCGGCACCTGGGCGCGTGACGCGCCGGCCCGAGCCGCTGCTGCCGGGGCCGCCGGCCGACCTGGTCGACGGCCTCGCGCGTCTGGAGGGGCTGCTGGCCGAGGCCCTGCCCCTGCGCCCGAAGCACCGGGCGGCCCTGCCCGGCGGCGTGGCCCGGCTGTCGGCCATGCTGACGGCCGAGCGCGACGACCTGCCCCGGGACTACATGACGCGGCCGGAGCACCTGGCCGCCTACCTGCACTGGTTCCTGCCCTGGAACATCTACCGTCAGGGCCGCCTGCTGGCCGGCCTGCCGCTGGACCTGGCCGAGGGCGCGCGCATCGTCGACCTCGGGGCCGGACCCCTGACCTTCCTGCTGTCCCTGTGGCTGGCGCGCCCGGACCTGCGGGGCCGCGCGTTGCGCTACGAGGGGATCGACCGGGCGGAGCCGCCGCTGCGGGCTGGACGCGACCTGTTCGCCGCCCTGGCCGGACC
>JACZKN010000181.1 GCA_014859985.1 Candidatus Krumholzibacteriia bacterium
GCGCGGCCTGGCGCCACGGATCCGGCACCGGGTGACATCGAGCAAAGCGCGCCGGGACAACCGCAATCCGTTGTGGGAGGCGAACCTTGTCGATGGCCTGATCCGCCACAGCAGCGCGAACCACAAGCGGGAGACGATCGCCTGGTCGAAGCGTCGGGCAGCGGCGGCGGAGAAGCTGGCGGTGTTCGTGATATGGCGGAACTACATGAAAGGTCGCCGGGAGAAGGTGCGGGGGAGCCCGACGCCGGCGATGGCGCGGGGGATGACGGACCGGGCCTGGACGATCCAGGACGTGCTGGCTGAGCGGCTGTTCCCGTCGCTGGTCAGGCTGCCCGGGCGTTGGCGGATGTACTACGAGCGCGGGATCGCGACGCGGGGAGCCCGCAACCGGGTCGAGCGGCGGCGGCGCTACGCGGCCTGAACCGGCCAGACAGAGCCCTTGTCAAAGTCACCCGTACGGCAGCGGACACATTCTCCGTGGCACAACTCAGGTATTGCGCCTTTACGAAAGGACCGGTCGGGTGCCGCTGCTGGCGCTGCGCAAGCGCTGCGCCGACCCGGAACCGCCGACGATGGGCCGGGCGGCTTGCGGCGCCCAGAATGCCACCGATCCCGCGCTCGACGTGGACGGCCGCTTGACCAGCTGCCTGATGTTCGTGCCGTCGGGACTCGATCGGCGGGATCCGCGCCTGGCGGCCATCGCCCACGATCCGGACCCGGGTCGGGTCGGCGGGGCGGGGCTGCCGGGACCGGACAGCGACGGCCGCCGAGCGGCGATCAGTCCATGACCGACAACCCGACGAACAGCCGGTTGGTGCCTGCCGGGTGGGTCCAGGCCATGTCCTGGCGGCCGTCGCCGTCCATGTCGAGCAGGTACTCGTCCTTGGCGCCGGCGCGGTCACTCCGGTTCCAGACCAGCGGACCGGCGGTGAAGCTGCTCGCGGTGGCGTAGCACATGTGGATCGCCGAGTCGACGCCCGAGTTGCTCACCCAAATCATGTCGAAGCTGGACCTGCCGCCGGTGATCGACACACGCTGGCCGACTCATCGACCGAGTAAGTGGTCGCGGCGGCGGAGTTTGCGGCGAACGGGAAAAACAGATATTATGAGTCCACAATACTGAACGCGCGTGGTCCTCGAGCCCGCCACGTTGTCCAGGTCCATCTCGACGCAGTCGAAAAAACCCGACAAATCGGGTGACATTTCCCCGGCGGAATCCCCATGCAGGGGTGAAGGCAGCCTACACCATGCCCACGGCGACCGTCCCCTCCTGCGGCGGTCGGTGGGCGCCACTCCGACCCCTGGAGAGATCCCGACATGAGAAATCCGAGCCAGACCACCGCCCGGTCCGCAGGCGCTACGCCGCTTGCCCTGACCCTGTTCGTGACCTTGTCCCTGACTTTATTGATCGCCGCTGCGGCGGTCGGCGCCGAGTTGCCCACCGTCGCCGGCGTCACCGTGGAATCCCAGCAAAAGGCCCCTATGGGCATCCGCGTGGACTACTCCAGCGGCCAGGGTGTTGTCAGCTGGGACCACCCAGGTGCAGCGACCGGCGACACGTTCGGCAAGGCCGTGTCCGAGATCTACCGCAACGTGCCCGGCTATCAGGCGCCAGCGAGCTCGTTCCAGATCTACGATCTGGATGGGGAGTGGGGTGACATCCTGAACACGACGGAACCCGGCTGGCTCGAGGAGATCGAGTTCCATTTCGGCGTGAGCGGGACGCTGAATCAGGCCGCCTTCCAGATCAAGGTGTACGACACAACCGTCTGGCCCACCTATCCGCAGGGGACCCCGGAATCCCTGCTCGTCACCCTCAACACCCCGGCCCTGCCTTTGAACCTGACGGACAGCCGCCTTTGGATCAACCTGGTAGGCCTGCGCAGCGCCGGCATCCAGTTGAACACGCAGGAAATTCTTATCACCTGGCAACTGGTTTCCTACACCGGGAGCGTGAACAGTTTCGGGGCCGTATTTCACGATGTGCCCCAGATCGGCGCGAGCGAGGACCAATGCTGGTTGCGGAATGAGGATGTCCCTCCGGGCCAGTACTTCAAGTTCACGAACTTCTTCGTCAACAACCTGGCCTTCAGCGTTGCGGCCTCACCCATTTGTGCGGCCGGCCCCGAGATCGCCATTGCCAACGGGTTCTTTCCCTTCGACACCTTGCCGTTGGGAGGGGCCGCGGTCGACAGCCTGGTCTTCGGCAATCTGGCCACCTGCGAGGACCTGACTTGGCAGATCGTCGACGCTCCCGGCGGCAACGGACCCCATCCCTGGTTCGAAATCAGTCAGACCAGTGGGGTCCTGGCCCCAGGCCAGCAGGTGGCGCTGGGCTTGAACGTGGACGCTTTCGAACTGGAGACTGGACAATACGAGGCGTCCATGGCCATCGAGACCAATGATCCCGCCCAACCCAGCGTCAACTTCCTGGTGACCATGACGGTCTACTCTGAGCTTGGCCGGGCCCAACCGGGTGTCCTGTATGCCACCCAGGGCTACGACGGCTCGGGCCTCCTGGTGACCATCGACACGGCCACCGGCGTGGCCACGCCCGTGGGCAACACCCGGGTTGCCGGCATCCAGGGCCTGGCGATCTCCGGGGCGACCAGCCTGATCCAGGGGGTGGGGGCGCCGGTCAATTCCGACCTGGGCCGTTTGTACACTCTCGACGGGAACTCCGGGGCCGTCATCAAGACCGGCGGCGTGCCCCAATGCTTCCAGGCGATGGCCTACTGCGGCGATGAGCTGTTTGGGGTCGCGCTCTGCGGCAGACAGCGTCTCTATACCATCGACCCGACCACAGGCGAGTCGCTGAGCTCGCCCGGCCTGTTCCCGGCGGGGATGCTCATTGTGGGCCTGGCCTGCGACCCGACCACGGGCATCCTGTACGGTGCCGAGTCGTTCTCCGAGACCGGGGCGATCAACCTGCACACCATCAACACGACCACCGGCGCCCTGACCCTGGTCGGACCGCTCGGCCTCGGTCCGGACGACGTCATCGGCGACATCGCGTTCGATTCCGACGGCAACCTGTTTGGTGTCACCGGCGAGCGGATCACCGCAAACAAGCTCGTGGCGATCAACAAGGCCACCGGGCAGGCGACCGTGATCGGCTTGACGGGGATCGACTACCTCAGCGGGCTGGACTTCGGCCGCAGCGTGGCCCTGTACCGCGTCAACGTGGGCGGTGCGGCCCTGGGGGCCCTCGACCTTGGAATCGCCTGGGACGAGGACACGAATACGTCGCCCTCCCCTTACCGCAATCAGGGCGGCAACCCCGATTCCTACCCCAGCGGCACCCTGGACCCCTCGGTGCCGGCCACCACGCCGCCGGAGATCTTCCATACGGAGCGGTGGGCGTCCCAGATGTTCTGGGACTTCCCCGTCGGCGCCGGCCGGGCCGTGGAGGTGCGCCTCTACTTCAAGAACGGCTACTGGGGAACCAGCCTGCCGGGCCAGCGGGTGTTCAACGTCGAAATCGACGGAGTACCCGTGCTGACCAACTACGACATCGTGGCCGACGTGGGCCAGAACGTGGGCGTCATGAAGTCGTTCTTCGTGGTGGGCGACGGCAACCTGGACATCGATTTCCTCGCCGTGGTCGACAACCCGCTGGTCTGCGCCATCGAGATCCGCGGGGAAGTGCCCGGCGGCACGCCGTCGCCCGTCCCCGACGGCCCGACCCCGCCGTCGGCCCGGGTTCGCCTCGGCGAGGCGGCGCCGAACCCGTTCAACCCGACGACGCGGTTCAGCTACGACCTGCCGGCCGGCGGGCATGTGACCGTGCGGGTCTACGATGCCCAGGGGCGGAAGGTCGGGACGATCGTCGACGGTGTCCAAAGCGCCGGGACCCACCAGGTGAGCTTCAGCGGTGAGCGGCTGGCCAGCGGCGTGTACTTCTACGAATTGCGCGCGGGGGGTGTCCGCGAGGTCCGCAAGATGACGCTCTTGAAGTAGCCGACCGGCAGGACCGCTTCGGGGCCCCGGGCATTCCCGGGGCCCCGTTCGGGCGGATCGGCTGCCGTTTCCTCTCTTCGGCATGCCACGGAACCGTGATATAGTGCGGCATGACCACACCCCAGAACCCCGGCGACTTCGCCCGCCTGAAGAAGATCCTGCTCGCCGTCCTCGACCTGGACGGCCCGGCGCGCTCGGCCTACCTGGACGACGCCTGCCGCGACGATCCGGAGTTGCGCCGCGAGGTCGAGGATCTCCTGGCCGGCGAGGACGCCGACCGGGGCGTCCTGGCCACCGGGGTCCTGTCCGACGAGATGGCCCGCGCGACCTCTGAGCTGGCGGCGCCCGCGGTCGACGCCATTGCGGGCTACCGCATCCTGGGACGGCTCGGCCAGGGGGGCATGGGTCTGGTCTTCGAGGCCGAGCAGCAGAGCCCGCGGCGGAAGGTCGCCCTGAAGGTCGTGCGTGGCGGCTTCCTGGTCGATGACCTCGCGGTGAAGATGTTCCAGCGCGAGGCCGATTCCCTCGGCCGGCTGCGGCACGCCGGCATCGCCGCGATCCACGAATCGGGGCAGACCGACGATGGCCAGCACTATTTCGCCATGGAGCTGGTGCCGGGCCAGGCCCTGGACACGCACCTCAGGGAGAGCGGCGGCCCCGAGGGCCTGACGCCCGCGGAACTGCGCCGCCGCCTCGAGCTGTTCGTCGCCATCTGCGACGCCGTGCACTACGCGCACCAGCGCGGGGTCATCCACCGCGACCTCAAGCCGACGAACATCATGGTGACGCCCGAGGGGCAACCCAAGGTCCTGGACTTCGGCCTCGCGCGGGTCATCGACACCGATGCCGCCACGATCATGACCCGGGTCGGGGCGATCCAGGGCACCCTGGCCTACATGAGCCCCGAGCAGACCCTGGGCCGGCCCGAAGAGATCGACCTGCGGACCGACGTCTACGCGCTGGGCGTGATCCTCTACGAGATGGTCGCCGGCCGGCGCCCCTACGAAGTCAGTGGCGCTTCGGTGGTGGAGGCGCTGCGCACGATCAGCCAGACACCGCCCAGGTCGCTGGGCGATGTGCCCGTGGTGGCCCGCTTCGCCGGCGGCGACCTGGTGACCGTCATCCTGACGGCCCTGGCCAAGAGTCCGGACGAACGCTACGCCAGCGCGGCGGCGCTGCGCGACGACGTGGCGCGCGCGCTGGCCGACCAGCCCATCCAGGCGCGGCCGCCGAGCACGGTCTACCAGCTGAAGAAGCTTGTGCGGCGCAACCGGCTGCCCTTCGTCCTGGCCGGCGTCGTGCTGGTCCTGCTGGCCGGTTTCGGGATCGGCATGAGCGTGCTGTTCACCCGCGCCGAAGCGGCGCGCCGCACGGCCGAGGTGGCGCGCAGCGAGTCGGACGTCGCCCGCGACGAGGCCGAGGCCGTGACCACGTTCCTGACCGACCTGCTGTCGGCGGTCGACCCGGAGAAGCAGGGGCGGGAGGTGACGGTGCGGGAGGTGCTGGACGAGGGGGCCGAGACAATCGACGGGCAGTTCGCGCTGCAGCCGGCGGTCAAGGCCAGGGTGTTGCAGACCTTCAGCGAGGTCTACGAGGCGCTCGGTCTGTACGAGCAGGCCCTGCCTTTCGTCGAGCAGGCCGAGACGATCCGCGAACAGCACCTCGGGCCGGACGCTCCCGAATTGGCGGTCAGCCTGCGCCAACATGGCCAACTGCTGCGGAACATGGGGGACTATGCGGCCGGCCTGCCCCTGGTGGAAAGGGCCTGGGCGGTCCACCAGCGCGCCGCGGTGATGGACACCGCAGCAGCTGTCCGCACGCTGCAGACCCTCGCCAGCATGCACACCCAGTTGGGCGAATTCGATGCCGGGCGTCCCTATCTCGAGCGGGCCATGGCGATCCAGGGCGCGGGTGGGCAACTCGTCGACGACCGGATCACGACCGAGCTGGCCATCCTCGAGCACCTGGCCGGGAACTACGACCGGTCGATCGAGCTGTTCGACCGGGCCCTGGCCGACGCACGGACCCGCTACGGACCGCGTCATGTCGAGGTGGGCCGCAGGGCGATGAACCTGGGCAACGCCCTCAAGTCCACCGACCGGATCGCCGAGGCGAAGCCCCTCCTGGAGGAAGCGGTCGCGATCTGGGAGGAGGCCCTGGGCCCGGACCATCCGGAAACCGCCAAGGCCCTGCTCAACCTCGGAGACGTGGTCCGCATGCTGGGCGAGCCGGAGCTGGCCATCGCGCCGGTGGAGCGGGCCCTGGCGATCCAGGAAGCCGCCCTCGGTCCGGACCATCCCGATCTGGCCGCCTCGTTGTCCATTCTGGGTTCGACCTGGTTGGATATCGGTGACGTGGACCAGGCCCGCCCGCTGCTGTGGCGCGCGCTGGAGATCCGGGAGTCGTCCCTGGGCGCGGACCATCCCCGGGTGGCCATCACCCTGGACGTCATCGCCCAGGCCTACGACAGCGAAGGGGACTACGTGCGGTCGGGCCGCCTCTACGAACGATCCCTGGCCATCCGCGAGAAGGCTTACGATCCCATGGGCCGTTATGTGGGCGTGTCGGTGCTCAATCTGGCCGAAAATCTCATGAATCGGCAGGACATCGCTGCTGCGCTGCCGCTGGCCGAGCGGCTGGTGGCGATCCAGGAGAATGTCAACGGTGTCGGCAGCCCGGCCACGGCGGAGTCCCTCGCGATGTTGGCCGAGGTCTTGCGCGGGTTGGGACGCGACGAGGAAGCGGCCGCCTATGCGGCGCGGGCGGCGGCCGTGCAGGAGGCCAGTCCTGATGACTGATGCGGCCGAGCGCGATGTTCCGCTCACGATCCTGCTTGAGCGGCTCGCGGGCGAGTCGCCCCAGGCCGATGCCGCCCGGGAGCAGATCTTCACCGCGGCCTACGCGGAATTGCGCGGCATCGCCCAGCGGTTGATGCGCGGTGAGCGCGCCAACCACACCCTCGACCCCACCGCCCTGGTCAACGAAGCCTACGTGCGGCTGGTCGGCGACGGCGCCGCAGACTTCGCCTCGCGGGCCCACTTCTTCGGCATCGCCGTGCGGGCCATGCGCCAGGTGCTGATCCACCATGCCCGGGCGAAGCACGCGGAGAAGCGCGGGGGCGACCGGCAGCAGGTCACCCTGGTCTCCAGTGCCGCGGTGGAGAGGCCGCGGCTGGATCTGTTGGAGCTCGAGGACGCCTTGACGCGCCTGTCGGCCCTGGACGAGAGGATGGGGCGGGTGGTGGAGTTGCGGTTCTTCGGGGGGCTGACGGCCGAAGAGGTCGCCGTCGTGCTGGGCATCTCACGCAAGACGGTCCAGGAGGACTGGAAAGTCGCCAAGATCTGGTTGCGGCGGGAACTGGGCTGAGCCCTGCTGGAGTACCTCCCTGCTCCGAGCCGCGTCCATTGCATGGAGGACGCTCCCGTCCGCGGCCCGGACCTTCAGGAATGATCCGGGCCTGGGGGCCGTTGTGCGGGCCTCGTCAGCGCCTCGAAGCCGGCAATCACGTCGAACAGTTCTTCGTCGATCCCGCTCTGCCTCAATCGGTGGTATGTCCCGTTCATGTTCGCCAACAGCTCGTCGATGTTGCGGTCGGCGCGTTCCATGGCTGCCAACCGGCTCGCGTTCTCGCTCGCCAGGGATTCGGCGCACGCACGGAACAGGGAAACGAAAAGGTACTCGCGGATCAGCGCCCGCAACGTCGCGCGGCCATCGCCCATGACCTCGGGCAGGTTGCCGGTCGGCCACGGCGGTTCGAGCAGTTGGCGCCGCCACGTGTCATCCAACGGCAGCAGACGTTGCTGGACGGGCGCATATACCGCACCGGAGACGGGGCGATTGTAGAAGAGATACAGCGCGGCGAAATCGTCCCGCCCGCGGCTCGCCTCGGTCTCCGTGAGAATCCGCCCGATCAGCGGCGCGATGGCCTGGACGGAACCCGGCACGGCAAAGAGTCCCGCCAGCGGCAGGCCCGCGTCCGCCAAACGCGCCTGCACGCGTTCGCCCACGGCCCAGACCCGGGCACTGCCGGACAACGCGGCCAGGGCCCTGAGCGCATCCTCGGCGATGGTATCATTGAACTGTCCGACCAATCCCTGATCCGAACCGAACACAACCGCGCCGATGGCACCGGTCGCTGTCGGCCCTGTCACGTTCGTCCGCAACACTGCCGTTGCGTCCTCCCGAAAACACACACCCAACCCCAACTCCACGGTGCGATAATAGTCGCCCAACGCGCGCACCGATTGCTCGTACTGGCTGATGCTCGAAGCGGCCAAAGCCTTCATCGTGCGAACCACCGCCTGAAGGTCGCCGGCGCTGACGATCTTGCGGCGCAAACTCGCCGCTGTATCGCTCATGTCGCGGTCTCCGGTTCCAGCTCCTGCTGGAAGGGAACGAGTGTTCGGCGGGCGAGCTCGATGACCGTATTCCGATCGGCTTCGCTCAAATCGTCGGTGGACTGCAATCGCCGGCTCATCTCGGCCGGCATCTTTGCCGCCGCCTCGCGCAAGGCCTGCTCGGCCTCCGTCATCCGGTCCAGCGGGACGGCGTCGAAATGGCCTGCGGTCAACGCGAGCAACACGGCGATCTGTGCGGGCACGGTGACCGGGGCGAACTCCGGCTGCTTGAGGCAGGCGCGGATGCGCCGGCCATGCTCGATGCTCCGGCGCGTCTCGGCATCCAGCCGCGCGCCGAACCGGGCGAACGTCTCGAGTTCCTCGAACTGGGCGTAGGCAAGCTTGAGGTTGCTCGCTACCGCCCGGTAAGCCGCCCGTTGCGCCTTGCCGCCGACGCGCGAGACGGATTTGCCGACATCCACCGCCGGCAGCACCCCCAGGTCGAACAGCGCCGGAGAAAGATAGATCTGGCCGTCGGTGATGGAGATCAGGTTGGTCGGGATGTAGGCGGACATGTTCTGCGCTTCGGTCTCGATGATGGGCAGCGCGGTGAGCGTACCGCCGCCGAGATCCCGGTGCAGATGGGTGGCGCGCTCCAGCAACCGCGAATGGATGTAGAAGATGTCGCCGGGGAAGGCTTCGCGGCCGGGAGGGCGGCGGAGCAGGAGAGACAACTCGCGATAGGCGCGCGCGTGTTGCGTAAGGTCATCATACACGATCAGCACGTCGCGACCGGCCTCCATGAACTGCTCCGCGATGCTGGTCGCCGCATACGGCGCGATGTAGGCCAGGCCGGGCGGATCGTTGCCTTCGGTCACGACGAAGACGGTGTATTCCAGCGCGCCCTTCTCCCGGAGGATCGCGACGGCCTTGGCCACGGCGGCGGCGCGCTGGCCGATGGCGCAATAGACGCACACGACATCCTGGCCGCGCTGGTTCAGGATCGTGTCGAGCGCGATGGCGGTCTTGCCGGTCTGCCGATCGCCGAGGATCAGTTCCCGCTGTCCGCGTCCGATGGGAATGAGCGCGTCCACGACCTTGAGGCCGGTCTGGAGCGGCTCCACGACCGGCGCGCGATCCATGATCGCCGGGGCGGGGCGTTCGATAGGGCGGCGGTCGCTCGCAACCACAGGTCCCCGGCCATCGAGCGGCTGACCGAGCGGATCGATGACGCGGCCCAGCAAGCCGTCGCCCACGGCCACGTCCATGACGCGGCCGGTGCGCGCGACTTCCGCACCGGTGTTGAGGTGCGAATACTCGCCGAGCAACACGACGCCGATCTCGTCCGCGTCCACGTTGAACGCGATGCCGAACCCACCACCGGAAAACCTGACCAGCTCCTCGAAGCCCACGCCGGGCAGTCCGGCGACCATGGCGATACCGGTCGAGACCGTCGTGACAACGCCCACCTCGCGCGGCTCGAGTCGTGGCGTGAACGCATCGCGTGCCTGACCGAGGTCCGCAAACGCCCGGTCGAAGACGCCCTGCAAAGTGTCCGGCACCGGGTTCATCCTTCTTCTGGCCTCCCTTTCTCCTGCAGGAGCTCGGCGACACGCTCTTCCAACGAATCGGCGTAGTCGGCGATGCTCCACGCGACCTTCTGGCCGTTGGCGGCGAACTCGATGCCGCCGATCACGTCCCGGTCGGCCTCGAACCGGAGGGGGATCTCCGCGGCAAAGGTGTCGTTGAGCGCGGCCTGGATGGCGGCGCGTTGGTCCGGCGGGAGGTCAAACGCGCTGCGCACGACGGACGGGCTGGTCGCCGTCCTGATGGCCTGGCCGAGACGTTCCTTCGCTTCGCCGTCCAACTCGCGCAGACGGCGCCTGAAAACCTCGCCGAGCTGCGCCTCGAGAGTCGTCCCGGCCAGATCCGCCAGCGCCTTGCGCGCGATGGCAAGCACTTCCTGCTGGGTCCGGTGACGGATGACCTGGTTCAGGTTCCGCGCTTCGTTGCGCAACGCTTCCTGGCGCTTGGCATTCAGGGTGGTGGCGGCCTGTCGCGCTTCTTCAAGGAGGCGGTGGCGTACGGCTTCCGCTTCGACCGTGGCTTGGTTCAACAGCGCGGCGCGTTGCTGGTCGAACTCCACGTTTTTCGCCTGAAACGCGTCCCGCTCGCTTCGGGCCTCGACCTTGCTCGCGTCGGCAGCGGCCAGCTCCTGGGCAATCCGCTTCTCGCGCGAGTCGAGGGCGTCGAGAATCGGCTTGTAAAGGAAGCGCTTCAGCAACCACACGAGAACGAGGAAGTTGACCACCTGCGCGCCGACGGTGAACCAGTCAATGAGCATACGTTCACTTCCCGACGGTTGCAGCGGTCACGTGAGTCCAGAACGGGTTGGCGAAGATGAGGATCATCGAGACCACGAAGCAGTAGATGGCCGTGGACTCGATCATCGCCAGGCCGACGAACAGTGTCCGGGTGATGGTGGCGGAAGCGTCGGGCTGTTGCGCCAGCGAACTCATCGCCGTCGCGACCGCCTTGCCTTCGCCCAAGGCCGGTGCCATGGTTCCGAACGCGGTGGTGATGCCGGCGGTGGCAATGGAGGCCACCGCGATGATCGTCATGCTGTCCATGCCAGCTCCTTTGGTTGGTGGCCTTGTCGGTTCATGGCGAAGCGGCGCGCTCAGCCTTCGGCTCGCGGGTCCGGGTGGCGGCGGCGATGTAGACCGCGGCCAGGATGCTGAAGATGTAGGCCTGCACCATGCCGGTCAGCAGCCCCAGGGCCGACATTACGATCGGGAATATGAAGGGCGTGATGGTCAGCAGGATCGCGATGATCATCGCCCCGCTCATCATGTTGCCGAACAGGCGGACGGCGAGCGCCAGCGTGCGGGAGATCTCGCTGATGATGTTGAACGGCAGCATGATGAACGTCGGTTCCACGTAGGATCTGAAGTAGGCGGCCAATCCCTGCTCGGCGATGCCGAAGAACGGTACGGCCACCATAACGCAGAGCGCCAGGGCCGCCGTGGTCGAGAGCGAGCCGGTCGGCGGTTCGTAGCCGGGAATGACCGTACAGAGGCTGGCGAAGGCGACGAACAGGAAGAGCGTGCCCAGGAAGCCCAGGTACTGCCGTGGCCGGCTCAGGCCGACTTCCGCGATCTGCTTCTCGATGCCGACAACGATGATCTCCAGGAAGTTCTGCCAACGGGAACGGTGCAGTCCGGCGGATAGTCGGCGCGTGATGAGCTTGGAGCCGACGACCATCACGAGCATCAGCGCCCAGGTGAAGGCGATGGTGGCGTTGAGTTTGAAAGGCTCGTGTTGCCAGAAAATGATCTCGTCAGGAGTCAGGCGCATGCACGGCCTCCTTTTCGCGGGAACCGGGCGCTGCGACGGGTGGCCCGGTCAGCCGCTTCACCAGGACACGCGCCACGATGAAGCCGGACAGACACACCAACAGGCGCTCCGGATGCCCGCGTCCGACAAGATAGAAGCCCGCCAGGACGATGCCCATCCGCAGCAACAGACTGACGGCGAACCACGGCGCCGGTTGCTTCGCGGAAACCCCGCGGCGCACCGTCCACCACAAGCCGCCGAAGAAGAAAGCGCCGAGCACAAGCCCCGCTACCGCCGCCAGCGCGAATGTCAGCGGTTCAGTCATCGTCGTGCTCCTGTTCGTCCCGCATCGCCCTGCCTTCCTTGGTCACCCAGTGCCAGGCGTTCAAGCAGCCGATCACCAGCCCGGCCACCAACATCGCCAGCGTCCAGGAGCGCTCACCCGGAAACTGGCGATCCAACCAGATTCCCAGCCCGGCGCCCAGCAGGGTCGGGATCGTGACCGACCAACCGATCAATCCCATCATGCCCAAGCCGAACCAGACGGTACGCGTGACATGGCGCTGCGCGCGGAGCTTGCGCTCCGCCTTCGCCCCGACCGACTGACTGAGCGGCGTCTGCGGTGTCGGCGGTCGATCTCCCGGCTTGTCATTCATTGTGAAACGCCGCCATGCGGCGGATGAATCCGCTCTCCATTTTCGCCAACACCGTCCGCACGTTCCGTTCGTTGTCGTCCAACGTCAGAAACTCCTTTTCCACCGCTTCGCGCAACCGGCCGAGGTCCGTTCCCGCCAGCGCGCGACGCACGGAAACGAGGACGTCCGGGCCGGTCTTGACCAACACCCCTTCATCCACGGCCACGTAGACCTCGCCCTCGGTCGTGGTCTCGTAGATCAGGATTCCCGGTACGAGCGCCGCCACACAATCGAGCCGATGGGGCAACAAGCCGAAGAACCCCGCCCGTGACTCCGCGACGATGCGCGTCACCCCGGTCTTCGCGGCGAAGACCTGGAAAGGCAGGAGAACTCTCAGGTTCACGTCCTGGCCTTCTCCTTTGCTTCGTCGATCGTCCCGATCATGTAGAGCGCGCTCTCGGGGTGGTCCTGGAATTCATCGCGGAGGATCCGCTCGCAGCCGTCCAGCGCGTCCTCAAGACGGACGAGCTTGCCCTTCAGCCCGGAAAGCTGCTCGGTCGTGAAGAATGGCTGGGTGAGAAAGCGTTCCAGCCGGCGGGCGCGGGCGACCACGTTGCGGTCCTCGGGCGACAGCTGTTCGAGGCCGAGCATGGCGATGATATCCTTGAGGTCGGCGTACTGCGCGAGTGTCCGCCGGATCTCCTGCGCGAGCCGGTAATGCCGCTCGCCGACGATGCCGGGGCTGGCCATCTTGGAGCCGGATTGGAGCGGATCGATGGCCGGGTAGAGTCCTTCACTGGCCCGTTTGCGCGAGAGCACGATGGAGGCGGACAGATGGGAGAATGTATGCACCGCCGCCGGATCGGTGAAGTCGTCCGCAGGCACATACACCGCCTGGATGGAAGTGATCGCACCGGTGTCGGTGTTGGCGATGCGCTCCTGCAACGCGGCCAGTTCCGTGCCCAGCGTGGGTTGATAGCCCAGGCGGGAGGGCATCCGGCCCATCAGGCCGGACACTTCCGAGCCGGCCTGGATGAAGCGGAAGATGTTGTCGATCAACAGCAACACATCGCGGTGTTCGTCGTCCCGGAAGTACTCGGCCATCGTCAGCGCGGCATGCCCGACGCGGAACCGGGCGCCCGGCGGCTCGTTCATCTGGCCGAAGAGCATCACCATGTTCGGCAGCACGCCGGCATCCTTCATCTCGCGGTACAATTCCTCGCCTTCACGACATCGTTCGCCGATGCCGCAGAACAGACTGACGCCTTCGTGGTGGCCGAGCATGTTGTGGATCATCTCGGTGAGCAGGACGGTCTTGCCGACGCCGGCGCCGCCGAACAGACCCGCCTTGCCGCCGAGCTCCAGCGGCACGAGCACATCGATGACCTTGATGCCGGTCTCGAAGACCTCGGATCGCGTGGAACGCCGGGCCAACGGCGGCGGCGCGCGATGAATGGTGCGCCATTCGACATCGGTGACGTCCCCGGCGCGGTCGAGCGTGTTGCCGAACACATCAAACATGCGCGACAGGATCCCCTTGCCGACCGGGACCTGCAGCGGCCTGCCCGTGTCAGTCACCGCCATGCCGCGCGCGAGACCTTGGGTGGGCGTCAAGGCAATCCCGCGCACGCGCTGGGCATCGAGTTGCGCCAGCACCTCGATGACGATGCGGTCGTCCGCTCCCGCGTGGAGCACGGAGTAGATCGCCGGCAATTGTTCAGCGAACCGGACATCCACCACGCTGCCGCGCACGGAGACGACCACGCCAAGATTCGCTGAAGTTGCTACGTTCGCCATGTTCTCCGCATCATCGCACTTCTGGGATCGCCGGCAAGAGCTACTTTGACCAGTCTCGCCGTCCGCGGATCGCAGGCAGTGCGCCCGGCGTCTCGACGAGGAAAGTGCTCCGGTTGCGCGATCTCTTGGCTGTTCCTGGAATTGATAGAGCCAGTCGTGGAGATCGGCAACCGCCGCGCGCCGCGTCGTCGCTCAGGTACTCAACCCGCAGAGGTTACCGGGGCAGCGCTCCGTAGACCCTGACTGGCGCTGGTGTGCCCGCGCTGCGGGGAACCCGTGCGGATCATCGCGTTCGTGCTCGACCCGCCGGTGATCGAGCGCATCCTGCGGGGTTCGACAAGACCGCGCGGGGTGACCCGTGGCCGGCTAGAAACAGACGGCGGAGACGGTCGCCGAAACGCCTCCGCCGTCGGGGGTGCAGGCCTCAGTGTCGCTCGGACAGCCACCGGCGGCCGCCACCCGGCCGCTCGGTGTGCGCGGCGATCCAGTCCGCCACGGGTTGCCACACCAGCGCGGGGGCGTCGGACGCCGTCCAGATGTCGATGTGTCCGAAGTCCTGGGCGACCTGATCGTCGGCCGGCATCTGGATCTCAAGCACCGTCACGTCGGAGCTGCCGAGCTGCTGCAGGTAATAGTCGGCCACGGGCCAGAAACCGCCGCTGGGGTTGATGGATAAGACGGCACGGCGAGGTCACCGAGATGGTCGTCGTACGGCACGTCCTGCTCCTCGCACAGCAGGACGGAGTAGTCGTAGACGAAGCGCAGGGATTCTCAGGGAGACCCCAGCTGCACGAAGTCCTCGGCCCACGGACGCGGGGTGAAGGAGAAGTCGACGATCTGCCCGCCGGATACCACCGTGCCGAAGTAGTGCCACCAGCGTTCACCGGGAAGAAGTTGAACGTCATCCCGCCGAAGAAGAACATGTGAGACAGAAAAAGGGCGCCCCGAACCAGGGGCGCCCCGTCACCGGTCGCTGAACGACTAGAAGCGGAAGCCGAGGTTCGCGCTGAGGTAGTTCGCGTCGCTGACGATGTTGAAGCGGCCCTCGAGCATCATGCTCGGGCTCAGATCGAAGCCGGCGCCGAGCACCAGGCCGAGCTCGGAATCGGTGCTCGAGCCGGAGAAGTCGCCGAACTCCGAGTCGACCTCGACCTCGGACTTGGCGAACGTCAGGCCCAGGCCGCCCAGCAGGTAGACCGACTCCATGTTGTACTGCAGGAGCACGTTGATCGGGATCATGCTGAAACTGTAATCGGCGCCCTCGACGTCGTCCGTCATGAAGTGGATGTAGGAGATCTCCCCGCGGAAGGCCATCTCGGCCGAGTGGGGAACCAGCAGGCCGACGCCGGCACCGATGCCGAGGTTGGCGAAATCGCTCCAGTCGCCGATCGGCAGCGCGAGCACGCCCTGGCCGTAGAACTGCTTCTGGTCGAAGTCGAGGGCGGTGGCGGCCGAGGCCATGACGACGATCATCAACACGAGTGCGAGCATCAACTTGAACATTCGCAACTTCCTCCTAGCTTAGTGAAACCCGAGGTTCGTCCGACCTGGGCGGGATCCTAGTCCGGCCCGGGCCGGGACGCAATGCGAAAAAGAAACATCAACCGTAGACACTTCCCAGCCCGGACCGCGAGCCGAAGCGACGCCGCCGCCGGGCCTCAGACCCGGAACAGGTACTGCAGCTTCAGGAAGTACTGCCTGTCCACCAGCCGCCAGCTTTCGTCGTCCGCCCCGCCGGGCGCGAGCAGACGGTAGTCCCGCGTCGACCCCACGTAGAAGATGGAGAACGGGTTCAGCTGGTACTGTACCAGCGGGTCGGCCTCCCACAGGCTGCGGAAGTCGTCGTACTGCAGGACCAGGCGCAACGACAGCTCGCGGGTCAGCTGCAGGCCCAGGCGCGAGCGCATCACCCAGCCGTCGAAGTACTCCTGGTCCGAGTCCAGGTGCCGGCTGCGGGACCACATGACGCTGGACTCCAGCAGCAGCCGGTCCAGGGGCTTGAGGTCGCACCAGAAGGAGTAGTCCTCCTGCCGGCCGATCTCGGCGGCGCCGTAGAAGACGCGGTGCCCGTAGTTGGCCGAGCCGCCCAGGGCCAGCAGGTCCGACGGCCGGGCGTTGGCGCAGATGTGCCACTGGTCGAGCCCCCGGTAGTCGCGTCCGGCGAAGCGCTCGGCGTCGGCCCTGTACTGGGCGTGCCAGCCGAGCTGGGCCACGCGCAGGCTCCCCTGGAGCCAGACCTGGACGGCCTCGTCCTTGACGATGCCGTCGTAGTTCCAGGAGCGGCTCGCCTGCGCGCCCGGCGCCAGGAACTTCCACACCTCGCTGTCGTCGAAGCGGAAGACGTACTCGGTCGAGGCCGTGCCCTGGCGGTAGCTGTTGCGCACCTCGAAGCCGTTCTCGGCGCGGAAGGCGGGGCTGCGGTCCCAGTAGCGCGCGCTCAGGGACCAGTCGCGCCCGTTCCGCACGAAGCCGCCGTACAGGGCATGGCCGCCGAAGCTCTCGCCGTCGAAGGCGGCGGTGTGGCGGCCGTCGTCGAAGGTCAGGTCGCCGAGCCCCGGCGTCAGGGTCGTATCGTCGGGTTCGCTGGTGAAGCTGTGCAGGTACTGGGCCTCCAGCCGGGTCCGGCTGTCCAGGCGCAGGCGCCCGTCCAGGCCCACCAGCGAGCCGTTGCCGCCTCCGTCGTAGCGCCGGTCGGTGGCCACCAGGCCCAGGTGGGTCTGCGCGGCCAGCTCCCGCTTGACCCGCACCACGTTGCTCAGGCTCTTGCCGTTGCTGATGAAGGCGCTGCGCTCCTCGAAGGGCAGGATCAGGGGCGAGTGCATGTCGTAGGCCGAGAGCACGGCGAAGCTGGTGGCGCCGTTGCGCCCGGTCAGCTTGCCGGCTGCGGACGGGTCGTTGATGGAGCGGGTGTAGATCGCCTCGAACCAGGTGGCGAAAAGGTCGGCGCCCTCCTGGAAGAAGGGCCGCTTCTCCGGGTAGAAGAGGGCGAAGTTGGTGTTCACGTCGATCTGCGCCGCGTCCGACTCCACCTGGCTGAAGTCGGGGTTGAACGTAGCCTCGGCCACGGCG
Organism: Candidatus Krumholzibacteriia bacterium; assembly: GCA_014859985.1. GTDB lineage: Bacteria > Krumholzibacteriota > Krumholzibacteriia > LZORAL124-64-63 > LZORAL124-64-63 > JACZKN01. Next base: position 17,135 of record JACZKN010000181.1, read on the forward strand.
TTGCTGGAAAGGGCGTACTTGGCCGTGACCGAAGGCTCCCCCATGAGGTCGCCGTTCGCGAACCCGCGGTCGGCGTCGGCCCGTCCGCCCGCCTGGTTGGCGGTGAAGGCGGGGATCAGCTCGAGCCCCGCGGCGGGCTTCACGTCGCGGATCCCGGTCACGGTGCCCCACTGGCAGGGCCAGCAGGACTCGTCCCGGTCGTAGGCGGCCCAGGAGGCCTGGGTGCGCACGGCGCGGGGGTGGTTGCGCCAGAAGTCGACCCGCCACACCTGCTCGGGACGGTCGGGGAAGCGCAGGCTGCGGAAGGGGATGGCGAACTCGGCGGTCCAGCCCTGGTCGTCGATGCGCGCGGCGGTGTGGTACACGAGGTCGAAGCGGATGTCCTCGCCGCCGGCGGCGGAGAAGAAGAGGTCGCCCTGGATGCCGTAGGGGTTGACGGCGATCTCGTAGCCCGTGGTGCCGTCGCCGAAGGTGTCCAGGCAGAGGAAGACCACGTCGTCCTGGAAGATGTTGTCCCGTTTGCAGAACGAGGCGCGGACCTGCGCCGGGTCGTCGTAGCAGCGGAAGGCCACGTAGACGTGCTCGTCGTCGTAGGTCATGAAGGCCTCGGTGCGGACCGGCGGCTGCACCTGGTCGCCGGGATTGTGCTCGGCGAAGTGGGTGGCCACCGGCGCGCCGCGCCAGCCCGGGTCGTCCAGCACGCCGTCCAGGACGATGGCGCCGGGGGCGCGGTCGACCTCCAGGGTGGGCAGCCGGGTGGCCCG
>JACZKN010000182.1 GCA_014859985.1 Candidatus Krumholzibacteriia bacterium
GAGCCGGTGATCTTCGCGGCGAGCCTCGCCGACAACGTGCGCTACGGGCGGCCGGAGGCCTCGGACGGGGAGGTTCGCGAGGCGTGCCGGCTCGCGTGGTGCCTGGAGTTCGCCGACCGGCTCCCGGAGGGGCTCGCCACACCGCTGGGAGAGCGCGGCGTGAAGCTCTCGGGGGGGCAGCGGCAGCGGATCGCCATCGCCCGGGCCATCCTCGCCGACCGCGAGGTGCTCCTGCTGGACGAGGCCACCAGCGCCCTGGACGCGGAAAGCGAGCGCACCGTGCAGCTCGCCCTGGCCGGGCTGGTGCGAGGCAGGACGACATTGGTGATCGCGCACCGCCTGTCCACGGTAAAATCCGTCGATCGCATCGTCGTCATGGACCACGGACGCATCGTGGCCACGGGCACGCACGAGGCGCTCGTCCGCGAGGACGGGCTCTACGCGCGCCTGGCGGCCCTGCAGTTCCCCACCGCCGACAAGCCGATCCAATGACCCGCCTCGCCGCCTTCGCCATCGCCCTGCTCCTGCCCGCGCTCGCACCGGGCGGCGCTTGGGCGATCGAGGTGCGCGAGACGATGCACGGCGTCGAGATCGTCGACCCCTTCCGCTGGCTGGAGGAGGTGAAGTCGGACGACTCCCAGGCCTGGTTCCGGTCCCAGGACGACGAGGCGCGCCGCGCCTTTGCGGCCATCCCCGGCCGCGCTTCCCTCGCCGAGCGCATCCGCAGCCTGGACCTGCTGCGCGGGGTCGCGGTCCTCGGCATCCTGATGGTGAACGTCTGGACCTTCGCCATGCCCTTCCCCGCGGCCATGAACCCCGACCTGCCGGGCTTCGACCAGGGTCCCGACCGCGCCGCCTGGTGGCTGGTGGGGCTCGTGTTCTACCACAAGATGATGCCCGTCTTCAGCATGCTCTTCGGCGCGGGCATCGTCCTGTTCACATCCCGGGTCGAGGCCCGCGGCGGCCGCTCGGGACGGCGGTGGTTCGCCCGCCAGGGCTGGCTGTGGGTGATCGGCCTGCTGCACGGATACCTGCTGTGGAACGGCGACATCCTGCTGCCCTACGCGGTGGTCGGGCTGATCCTCTATCGCCTGCGCAGGCTGCGGCCGCGCGCGCTGGTGGTGCTGGCTGTCGTGGCCATGCTCCTGCCCAAGGCGGGCATGTACGGGCTGGGCGAACTGCTGGCCATGGTGCGCGACACGGCCGTCGAGGCGCAGGCCCTGCAGGAGACAGGACAGGAGCTGACCGGGCAGCAGGCGCAGTTCCTGGAGATCTGGCAGGAGAGCGGCGGGCAGTGGAGCCCGGGGCCGGCGGAGATCGAGGAACTCGCCGCGGTCATGCGCGGCGGCTACGGCGGCATCTTCCGGCACGCGGGCGGCGAACTGCTGATGATGCACCTGGTCTTCTATCCCTTGGCGGCGAACTGGGGCATCGCCGGGCTGATGCTGCTGGGCATGGCGCTCTTCAAGACCGGTGTGCTGACCGCGGCCCGCAGCGACGGCTTCTACGCCCGGCTGGCCGTGATCGGCTACGGCGTGGGGCTGCCGGGGACCTGGCTGGGGCTGCGGGAGCTGGGCGCCCACTTCGACGACCTGGTCCGCGTGCTGCAAGGCGGTTTCATCCTGACCGAGATCTTCGGGCCCGTGGTGGCGCTGGGGCACATCGGCCTGGTGATGCTGGCGGTGCGGCGCCGCTGGCTGCCGCAGCTGCAGGCGCGGCTGGCGGCGGCCGGACGCATGGCCTTCACCAACTACCTGGCCCAGACCGTGATCGGCGTGCTCGTGTTCTACGGGTACGGCCTGGGGCTGTACGGGCGGTTGGGCCGGGCCGAGCAGCTGCTCGTGGTGCTGGGCGTGTGGCTGCTGCAGCTGTGGTGGAGCCCCTGGTGGCTGGCCCGGTACCGCTTCGGGCCGGCCGAATGGCTGTGGCGGACCCTGACCTACGGGCGGGGGCAGGCGCTGCGGCGGAGACCGCCGGCGACCCCTGGTCCGGTGCTTTGACGCCTGGTCCGCCGGCACGATGCTGACCGCCGGGCAGCGCTCCTCGATCCGCCGGGCCGGTGCAGGCAGAGGGTCCCGCCGCCGTCACTCGACTTCCAGCTGCCCGGCCGCCGCCGCTGTTGCCAGCACCGGCAGCCGCGCCGGGTCCACGTCCACGATGCCCAGCGGCGCGTTGGTCTCCCACCGGCCCCGGGTGAAGTCCGGCACCGCCACCGAGCCCGAGCGGCGGGCCACCGACGCACAGCTCAGTGGGACCACGGCGCTCCAGGCCGCGGCGTCGTAGACGTCCTGGTCCAGGGGCAGGCCGTTCTTCAGGCAGTAGGCCAGCCGGTAGTCCATGATGAAGTCCATGCCGCCGTGCCCGCCCACCTTTCTCGCGATGTCGCCGATGGTCGCGACCAGGGGGTGACGATACTGCGCCTCCAGCTCCCGGAACTCCTCGTCGTCCAGCCAGCGGTGGCCCTTCTCGTGCAGGCACACGCCCGTCTTCGGCCACTTGCGCGCCATGCCCAGCGAGCCCTGCAGCAGGTGGATACGGCTGTAGGCGCGGGGCGTGCTGGTGTCGTGCTGCACCATCACCGTCTCGCCGCGGGCGCACTGGATGAGCGTGGTGTTCATGTCGCCGCGGTAGGTGGGCAGGTCGGCGAACTGCAGGTTCCCCGACTGCCGGGCGTGCTCGGTGAAGGCGGCCTCCTGGCTGGACATGCTGGTCAGCCAGGTGAAGCGGTTGCCGCGGTTGACGTCCAGGCACTGGGCGACCGGCCCCAGGCCGTGGGTGGGGTAGAGGTTGCCGTTGCGCTCGAGGTTGTGCTTCAGGCGCCAGTTGCCCTGGTAGATCTCCTGGCCGTCCTTGGGCTGCATGTAGTCGACCAGGGAGTGGATGTAGGCGCCCTCGGCGTGGGTCAGCTCGCCGAACACGCCCTGGCGCACCATGTTCAGGGTCATCAGCTCGAAGAAGTCGTAGCAGCAGTTCTCCAGCATCATGCAGTGGCGGCCGGTGCGCTCGCTGGTCTCGACCAGCTCCCAGCAGCCGTCCAGGTCCAGGGCGGCCGGCACTTCCACCGCCGCGTGCTTGCCGGCGCGCATGGCGCCGACGGCCATGGGCACGTGCCACTCCCAGGGCGTGCAGATGTAGACGAGGTCCAGGTCCAGCTGGCAGAGGTTGCGCCAGTCCTCGGGGCCGGCGGTGAACCCGCGGGCGGGCGGGCGGCCGTGGGCGCGGAGGATCTCCTGCGACTCGGCGACGCCGGTGGGGCGGATGTCGCACAGCGCGACCACGTCCACGTCGCGGATCTTCGCGAGACGCTCGACCGCGCCCGGGCCGCGCATGCCCAGGCCCACGAAGCCGATGCGGATCCGCTCGAGCGGCGGCACGGCGAAGCCGCACATGTTGCGGCGGGGGCGGGCGTAGGGGCCGGAACCGCAGCCGACCAGGCTCCAGGCGCCGAGGGCGCCGGCGGACACGGCGCCGGCGGCCAGGGCGGCGGTCCTGATGAAGTCGCGGCGGGTGACGGACGGGCTCACGCGGTCTCCTTCCGGGCCGGGGGACGGGGCGGCGGCGGTGATCCTAGTGAATCGGCGGCGCCTCGTCGACACTTACCGCGCCGGCCAGAAGGCCAGCAGCACATCGTCCAGCTGCGCGCGCCAGGTCCGCGGCGCGGGCGTCGGCGATCGCCGCGAGATCGACGAGCTGGCGGCGGAAGGCGGCGTAGGAGTCCAGGGGTACGGGCCCGCCCGACGGCAGCTCGGGCGGGGCGGTGGGGTGACGCCCGTTGTCCTACATGATCAGGTCGTCAGCGTCGACCCGGGGGCTCCGGCCGGTCAGCGCCGGCCCTCCAGTTCGGCCAGACGCCCAGTGGCGACGGTCTCCACGCGCAGATCGCCCCAGACGACGCGGTACCGTCCGTCGTCCAGACGCCAGCGCATCAGGATGCGGCCGAAGTCGCGGATCGTCACCTCGCCACCGTGATAGGCGGCATCGCGGCCGGCGGTCTCGAGCTCGCGGAAGAAGAAACAGGCGTCCCGGATCGCCATCAGGTCCTCCAGGTCGCGGCCGGCCGCCTCGTCGTAGCGGTCGTGGCGGCGGTCCAGCTCCGCCTCGGCCTCGGCGATGGCGGTGACCAGGGAGAGCGCGCTCGGGTAGCGGCCACCGGTTAGCCCGGCGTAGCGGCGCAAGGCGTCCAGGGCCTGGTCCTCGGTCGCCCGCACCTCCGGCAGGTCGCCGATCAGCCGGTAGTGGTCCGGGATGGTCACGGCGAAGTCCGCAGCCGCCAAGGCCGGATTCCACTGGAAGTTGTCCAGGATGATCGTCTTGCGCACCTTGCCGCCCCGCGCGGTGCCTTCCAGCTCGAGGCGCACGGGCCACTGGGTCTCCAGGTCCACCCACAGGCGCAGGCTGCCGGACTCGAACACGGGCGCCCAGGCGTCGAAATCGGTCAGCTCGATGCCCTCGGCCTGCCGGCGTTCGATCCGCCGCCGCCCCAGACTCCGGTGTTCGTCGTCGCGGAACGAGCGGACGATCTCCTGGGCGCTGGACTGACGCAGGATCTCCGCGACTTGGTCCTCGCCCAGGTGCTGGCGCAGGTAGGTGCGGTCCCGGTGGACCAGGGAGTAGAGCATGCGTTCGGCGGGCACGATGTACTGGGCCGCCTGCAGCCGGCCATCCTGGTAGATGTCCTGGCGGAGGCCGAAGCGCGCGGAGCGGTACTCGATGATCTCCTGGTCCTTGTCGCCGGTGCGTCGCTCGATGCGCCGGCAGATGTAGGCGTCGGCCTGCTCGACGCGGGCGATCACGTCGGCCCAGACCAGGCCCGGGCCCCCGCCGCGGTCGAACACGCCGACCACGGACAGGACCGCGGCGGCGAAGGCGGCGGCCGCCGCCCAGCGCAGCGGGACCGGCAGGGCGACGC
>JACZKN010000183.1 GCA_014859985.1 Candidatus Krumholzibacteriia bacterium
GGCTCGCCCCTGGCCCTGCGGGCGGCGCTGCAGGCGGTGGGCGACGGCCTGGCCATGCCCCAGGCCGGGGGCTGCCGCCTGGAGGCGGCGCTGTTCGGCGTCTGCGGCGCCTCGGCCGACGCGCGCGAAGGCTGTGCCGCGTTCCTGGCCAAACGCAAGCCGGTCTTCGGTAGGGAGTAACGCGCTGAAAACATGGATGTTCGACGTCCGGAATGGGGCCGGCGGCGGGGGAACGAATTCTTGGGTTCGGCGCCGCCGCTGACTATCTTGGTCCGGTGAGCCACCGCCCTGTCCTTTCTGCGCGAGGGGAAACCCCATGACCGATAACACCGTGACCGCAGTGCCTTTCATGGTGGTCGACGGCGAGCTCTGCAAGGGCTGCCAGTTGTGCATCGGCGTCTGCCCCAAGCACGTCATCGCCATCAGCGAGAAGCTGAACGCCTCCAGCTACCACCCGGCCTACTACACCGGGTCCGACTGCACCGGGTGCGGCCTGTGCTTCTACGCCTGCCCCGAGCCGGGCGCCATCCGCGTCGTCAAGCCCTAGGTAACCAGCTGACGGGAGTAAGGTCCATGGCCAGACAATTCATGAAGGGGAACGATGCGGTCATCGTCGGCGCGCTGGCGGCGGGCTGCCGGGCCTACTACGGTTATCCCATCACGCCGGCGAGCGAGATCGCCCACGCCGCCGCCCTGCACTTCCCCGCCCTGGGCGGCGTGTTCATCCAGGCCGAAAGCGAAGTCTCCGCCATCAACATGGTGTACGGCACCGCCGGCATGGGCATCCGCACCATGACCGCCTCGTCGAGCCCCGGCTTCAGCCTCAAGCAGGAGGGCCTGTCCTATTGTGCCGGCGCCGAGCTGCCCTGCGTCGTGGTGAACATCGTGCGCGGCGGCCCCGGCCTGGGCAACATCGCCCCCGAGCAGGCCGACTACTTCCAGATCACCAAGGGCGGCGGCCACGGCAACTACCGCCTGATCACCCTGGCGCCCAACGGCGCCCAGGAGATGTGCGACCTGACCATGAAGGCCTTCGCGCTGGCGGACAAGTACCGCAACCCGGCCTGCATCATGGCCGACGGCATCACCGGCCAGATGATGGAGGTCGTCGAGCTCCCCAAGGCCCTGCCGGTCGAGCGCGACCACCTTGGCTGGGCCGTGGACGGCACGCCGGCGACGCGCAAGAACCTGATCAGTTCCATCGTGCTCGAGCCGGTCGAGCTGGAGGAGCACAACCTGAAGCTGGACGCCAAGTACAAGGCGTGCGAGGCCGCGGAGGTCCTGTACGAGGAGTACCGGACCGACGACGCCGAACTGGTGATCGTGGCCTACGGCGTGGTCAGCCGCATCGTGTACTCCACAGTCGACCAGGCTCGCTCCCGCGGCCTGAAGGTGGGCCTGCTGCGGCCCATCACCCTGTGGCCGTTCCCCACGGCGCCGATCCGGGCGCTGGCCGGGCGCGTGCGCGCGCTGCTGGCGGTGGAGCTGTCCACCGGCCAGATGGTGGAGGACGTGCGGCTGGCGGTGGAGGGCCGCGCACCGGTCCACTTCTACGGCCGCTGCGGCGGCATGGTGCCGGGCGGGGCGGAACTGGTCGCCGAGTACGAGAGGGTCCTGGCCGGAGGTGGGCAATCGTGAAGGTCTTCGAGAAGTCTCCCTCGTTCTACCAGGTCTTCGAGCGCAAGAGCGGGCCCGCCAAGGAGGCCACCCACTACTGTCCCGGCTGCGGCCACGGCAACATCCACAAGATGATCGCCGAGGCCCTGGAGGACCTGGAGGTCACCGAGCGCACGGTCTTCGTCTCGCCGGTCGGGTGCTCGGTCTTCGGCTACTACTATTTCGACTGCGGCAACTTCCAGGCCGCCCACGGGCGCGCGCCCGCGGTCGCGACCGGCGTCAAGCGGGCCAACCCCGGCGCCATCGTCATCAGCTACCAGGGCGACGGCGACCTGGCCGCCATCGGCACCGCCGAGACCATCCACGCGGCCAACCGCGGCGAGAGCATCTGCGTCTTCTTCGTCAACAACGCCATCTACGGCATGACCGGCGGCCAGATGGCCCCGACCACGCTGATCGGCCAGCGCTCGACGACCTCGCCGCTGGGCCGGATCGCCGAGACGCACGGTAACCCCATCCGCATGGCCGAGCTGCTGGCGACCCTGCCCGCGCCCACCTACATCGAGCGTGTGGCCATGGGCGACAGCAAGCAGATCATGAAGGCGCGCAAGGCCATCCGCAAGGCCCTGGAGATCCAGAAGGAGGGCAAGGGCTACTGCTTCGTGGAGATCCTCAGTTCCTGCCCCACCGGCTGGAAGATGGACCCGGTGACGTCCCGCGACTGGCTCATGGCGGAGATGACCAAGGTCTTCCCCCTGGGCGTGTTCAAGGACGAGAGCGGCAACCGCGACGAGGGCCAGTGGGACCGGCATTTCGAGGGCTTCGCCCCCGACAAGGTCAACGCCTACCTGGACCGCCTCAAGAGCGCGCTGGGCGACAGCGAGGCCTTGTCCCTGCCCCGGGACCTGCATTGCAAGTTCGCGGGCTTCGGCGGCCAGGGCATCCTCACGCTGGGGCTCTTCCTGTCCCAGATCGGCATGCGGGCCGGCCACCAGGTCAGCTGGTTCCCAGCCTACGGTCCGGAGATGCGCGGCGGCACCGCCAACTGTTCGGTCAACATCTCCGCCGAGCGCATCGGCTCGCCCCTGGTGGACCACCCCAACGTGCTGGTGGTCATGAACCAGCCGTCGCTGGACGCGTTCGAGGCGTCGGTGCTCGACGGCGGCACCATCATCGTGGACACGACCATCGTCGAGGGCCGGCCCGACGCGAAGCGCCTGAACGCCGTGCTGATCCCCGCCAGCGCCATCGCCGACGAGGTGGGCACGCCCAAGGTGGCCAACGTCGTGGTGCTGGGCGCGCTGGTGGCGGCGACCGGCGCCTTCCCGCCCGAGTTCTGCGAGGCGACGCTGCGGGCGGTGATCAAGAAGCAGAGCCTGGTGGACATGAACATGGCCGCGTTCCGCCGGGGCTACGACCACGTCAAGAACGGGGGCTGAGCGCGGCCGCCGGACCGACCCGGATGGGAACCCAGGCCGGCCCCGGCGGCAGCGCCGCGGGGCCGGCCGTTTGGTGCCGAGCACACAGGAGGCGGGCGATGATCATCGGGATCCCCAAGGCCAGGGCGCAGGACGAGCGGCGCGTGGTGCTGCCGCCGCGCGGCGTGCGCAGCCTCACCGAGCGGGGCCTGGAGGTGATGGTCGAACGGGGCGCGGGACAGGGCGCCGGCTTCCCGGACGAGCAGTACGAGCAGGCGGGCGCGCGCATCGTGCACGGTGCCGACGAGCTGTGGGGGCGCGCCGGCCTGGTGGCCCACGTCGGCCCCATCGACCGGCAGGAGTACGACCTGGTGCAGGAGGAACAGGTCATCATGGCCAGCCTGCACCTGGCGGTGGCCGAGCCGGAGCTGGTCGCGCTGCTGCAGGCCCGCCGCTGCACGGCCATCGACTTCGCCATGATCCAGGACGACAACGGCAACCTGCCGGTGCTGCGGCCCCTGTCCCAGATCGCCGGCCGCATGGTGCCCCAGATCGCCGCGCGCTACCTGCAGACCGACCACGGCGGCCTGGGCATCCTGCTGGGGGGCTCGCCGGGCGTGCCGCCGGCCGAGGTCGTCGTGATCGGCGCCGGTACCGTCGGGCGCAACGCCGTGCGGGCCTGCGTGGGCTGCGGCGCCCGGGTCACCCTACTGGACACGGACTTCGATCGCATCTCCGAGATCGACTGGACCTTCCCCGGGCAGGTCACCACCTTCCTGGCCACCGAGGCCGCCCTGCGCAAGGTCCTCGGCTATGCCGACGTGGTGGTCGGCGCGGTGCAGGTGCGCGGCCACCGCACGCCGCACCTGGTGACCCGCGACATGGTCGGCCTGCTGCGGGACCGCAGCCTGGTCATCGACATCTCGGTGGACCAGGGCGGATGCTTCGAGACCAGCCGGCCGACGCGGCTGTCCGATCCCACCTACGTGGTGGACGGCATCACCCACTACTGCGTGCCCAACCTGCCCAGCCTGGTGGCCCGTTCGGCCACCTACGCGATGGCCAACGCCCTGCTGCCGTACATCTCGGCCCTGGCCACCCTGGGGGTGGCCGGCGCCCTGGAGGCGGACCGGGCGCTGGCGCGGGGCGTGAACCTCCGCAACGGCCGGCTCGTCCAGGGCGGGCTGGGGGCGGTCCGGGACCACGACGACCAGGGGGAACCCGCGTGAGCTGGCTGCAGATCTACCGGGACCGCCTGGGCAGCGCCGCCGCGGCGGTGCAGCCGATCACGAGCGGCGCCAAGGTCTACCTGGGCAGCGGCTGCGCCACGCCCCACGGCCTGGTGCAGGCCCTGGTGGACCGGGCGCCCGAATTGCAGGACGTGGAGCTGATCCACCACCTGACCCTGGGCGAGGTGCCCTACCTGGCGGCGGACATGGCCGGCCATTTCCGCTGCAGCGACTGCTTCGTCGGCGCCAACACCCGCGATGCGGTCAACGAGGGGCGCGCAGACTACGTGCCGGTGCACCTGCACGAGATGCCCCGCCTGTTCCGCCGGGGGGTGATCCCCCTGGACGCCGCCCTGGTCGTGGTCAGCCCGCCGGACGAGCACGGGTTCTGCAGTTTCGGCATCGAGGTGGGGGTGACCAAGCCCGCCGCCCTGGCGGCCCGGCGCATCGTGGCCGAGGTGAACCGCCGCATGCCGCGCACCCTCGGCGACAGCTTCATCCACGTGAGCAAGATCGACGCCTTCGTCGAGGTGGACCGGGACCTGGACGAGTTCCGGCCGCCGCCGCCCACGGAGGTGGAGCTGGCCATCGGCCGCCACGTGGCCGGGCTCGTCGAGGACGGGGCCTGCCTGCAGCTGGGCCTGGGGGCCATCTCCGGGGCCGTGCTGGGCTGCCTGGGTGACCGACGCGACCTGGGCGTGCACACCGAGATGTTCACCGAGGCCCTGCCCGCGCTCGTCCAGAGCGGCGTGGTCACCGGCGAGCGCAAGACCTTCCATCCGGGCAAGGTCGTCGCCGGCTTCATCATGGGCACCCGCGAGGTCTACGACTTCGCCCACGACAACGCCCTGATCGAGTTCCACCCCACCGACTACGTCAACCACCCGGTGAACATCGCCCGCAACGAGAACATGGTCGCGGTGAACTCGGCGATCCAGGTCGACCTGACCGGCCAGGTCTGCTCCGACTCCATCGGTCAGCGCATCCACAGCGGGTTCGGCGGCCAGGCCGACTTCATCCGCGGCGCGGCCCTGAGCAAGGGCGGGCTGCCGGTGATCGCGCTGCCGTCGACCACCGACGACGGGAGCATCAGCCGCATCGTGGCGCTGTTGGACCTCGGCGCGGGGGTGGTGCTGACCCGGGCGGACGTCCACGTGGTCGTCACCGAATACGGCGTGGCCCACCTGCTGGGCCGCAACGTGCGCCAGCGGGCCGAGGCCCTGATCAGGATCGCCCACCCGGACTTCCGCGAAGGCCTGCTGGCGGCGGCCCGGGCGCGGGGGCTCTACGGCCGGCTCTTTCCGGGGGCGGACCTGACCTGAGGAGGGCCACGGCCCGTTGACATTTCGTCATATTGACGACAAATTGTCTGGCGCCGCCGACCCACGCCACCGGAACGAGGACGACCATGGAAACGCCCCGCCGCGAGGATCTCCCGGCCGCCGAGGACGCCGGAGCCACCATCCTGGTGGTGGATGACGAACCGGAGCTGTGCCGGGCCCTGAGCAAACTGCTCGGCCGCAACGGCTACGAGGTGATCACGGCGGGCAACGGCGAGGAGGCCCTGGAGCTGCTGCGGCGCCAGGAGGTGGACCTCGTCCTGTCGGACCTGCAGATGCCCCGGATGGGGGGCGTCGAGCTGCTGAAGGCCGGTCGCGTCATCTCCCCGGGCACCGAGTTCGTGATCATCACCGGTCACGGCACCATCGAGGTCGCCGTCGACGCCATCAAACGGGGCGCGTACGACTTCGTAGAGAAGCCCTTTTCCACCGCGACCACGCTGAAGGTGGTGCGCAAGGCCCTGGAGAAGCAGCGCCTGCGCGCCGAGAACCGCCAGCTGCGCCGCCGCCTGCGGGAGATCCAGGGCAACAGCGACATCATCGGCAAGAGCGCCGTCATGCGGCAGACCGTCGAGACGGCCCGCCAGGTGGCCAACAGCTCGGCCACGGTGCTGCTGACCGGGGAGAGCGGCACCGGCAAGGAGGTCTTCGCCGGCGCCATCCACGCCTGGAGCGACCGGGCCGACCGCGTCATGGTGCGGGTCAGCTGCGCCGCCTTGCCGGAGACCCTGCTGGAGGCGGAGCTCTTCGGCTACGAGAAGGGCGCCTTCACCGGTGCGGTGGCCCGGCGCAAGGGCCGCTTCGAGGCCGCCCACCGGGGCACCCTCTTCCTGGACGAGGTGGGGGAGATGTCCCCCACGACCCAGGTCAAGCTGCTGCGGGTGCTGCAGGAGAACGTCATCGAGCGCCTGGGCGGCAACGAGCCCATCCCCGTGGACGTGCGCATCATCGCCGCGACCAACGCCGACCTGGCGGCGATGGTCGCGGCGGGCCGCTTCCGCGAGGACCTCTACTACCGGCTGAACGTGATCAACCTCGAACTGCCGGCGCTGCGCCGCCGGGGCGAGGACGTGATCCTGCTGGCGGATCACTTCCTGCAGAAGTACAACGACAAGAACCGCAAGAACCTGCAGGGTTTCACGCCCGAGGCCGTGGAGGTCATGATGCGCTACGCCTGGCCCGGCAACGTGCGCGAGCTCGAGAACGCGCTGGAGCGGGCGGTGGTACTCAGCAAGGACGAACTGGTGGGCGTGTCGGCCCTGCCCCAGTCGGTGGTGGCGGGACGGCAGCGCTTCGACGCGGTGACCATCCCCGTGGGCACGACCCTGCGGGACGCCGAGATGCAGCTGATCGAGGCCACCCTCGAGAGCTCCGGGGGCGACAAGGAGACCGCGGCGAACATCCTGGGGATCGCGGCGCGGACCATCTACCGGAAGCTGCAATAGGAGCCCCCGGGGCGCCTTGACCCCCCCCGGGCGCGGGGCTATATTGGCGGCGCCGGCCCCGACGGCCGGACGCCCGAGCAGGCCTCCGCGCCTGCTCGTCTTGTCATGCCCTGCGAGAGTGGCGGACTGCGAGAGTGGCGGACTGCGAGAGTGGCGGACTGCGAGAGTGGCGGAACTGGCAGACGCGCTGGATTTAGGTTCCAGTGCCTTCGGGCGTGGGGGTTCGAGTCCCCCCTCTCGCACCACATCGACCCCGAATCCGCGATCGGCGCGCCGCCCGACCGCATGCCCAGCGAGGAACACGACCCATGGCCGAGAACCAGCAGCACGACCAGCCCGAGACCGACCGCACGCCGGAATCCGGCCGTGCGCCCATCCGCACCGTCGTCGAGGCCCCCGAGACCTGGCGGCGGGTGGTCAAGGCGGAGATCGATCGCGAGGCCTACGACCGCGAGTACGCCGAGCGCCTGAAGAAGGCGGCCAAGAACCACGTCAGGCCGGGCTTCCGCAAGGGCAGGACCCCCCGCGCGGTGGTGGAGAAGGAACTGGGCGGCACGGTGCACTACGAGGTCCTGGACGCCCTGATCCAGAAGGCCTGGCTCACGGCGCTGATCGAGCACCGGCTCCGCCCCCTGACCGACCCCGAACCGGGCCGGGGCGAGAACCTGGCCCGCGGCGACGACGGTCCCCTGAAGATCGACCTGGCGGTCGAGGTCAAGCCCGAGGTCATGGCCCGCGACTACGACGGCATCAAGGTCCGCCGGCGGCAGGTGGAGGTGGCGGACAAGGACGTGGACGACGTGATCGAGCGCCTGCGCGAATCCCGCGCCGCCTGGGAGCCGGCCGACCGCCCGGCCCGCGACGGCGATCGCCTGACCCTGGACCTGGTCCCGGGCGAGGGGGCGGACGGGCCGGAAGCCGGCCGGACCATCGCCGACCAGCGCTTCGTCCTGGGCGAGCCGAGCAACATGGCCGCCTTCAACGAGACTCTCGCGGGGGCGGCGGCGGGACAGCGGCGGGACATCAGCGTCGCCTACCCCGGCGACCACCCCAACGAGCGCCTGCAGGGCCGCACCATCGTCTTCGGCTGCACCGTCAAGACCGTGGAGTCCCGGGTCCTGCCGGCCGCCGACGACGCCTTCGCTTCCGCCCTGGACGAGGGCAAGACCCTGGCCGAGCTGCGCGACGCCGTCCGGGCCGACCTGACGCGGGAGGCCGAGCGGCGGGTGGCCGCCGAGCTGGACGAGCAGATCCTGCGGGAACTCGTGGCCCGCCACGACGTTCCCCTGCCCCCGTCCATGGTGGCCCGCTACCTGGATTCGGGCCTGGAGGAGCTGCACCGGCGCAACGCCCGCTACGGCCACGGGTCCACCCCCGAGGAGGACGCGCAGTACCGGGAGGCCGGCCGGCCCCACGCCGAGAAGGCCCTGCGGGGCATGCTGCTGCTGGAGGCGGTGCGGCGCCAGGAAGGCATCAAGCTCGAGCCCGCGGATGTCGATGAGAGGATCGAGGCCGTCGCCCGCGAGAACGGTTTCCCCGTTGACGATTACCGGAAGTTCGTCGACAGTGGCGACGGGACCGAACGGGAGCGCATCGAGTACGATCTGCTCGAGCGCCGCACCTACGATTTCCTGCTTTCGCGGGCCGCGATCGAGGCGGTGCCCGCGGACACGGACGTCCTGGAATCGGACTAAGGAGAGACCCATGCTGGTACCGGTCGTCGTCGACCAGACGAGCCACGGCGAGCGCGCCTACGACATCTACTCGCGCCTGCTCAAGGACCGCATCGTGTTCCTGGGCTGGCCCGTGGACGACAACATCGCCAACCTGGTCATCGCCCAGCTGCTGTTCCTGCAGGCGGAGGACCCGGAACGGGATATCTACCTGTACATCAACAGCCCGGGCGGCAGCGTGACCGCCGGTCTGGCCATCTACGACACCATGCAGTACATTACCAATGACGTGGTGACGATCTGCATGGGCCAGGCGGCCAGCATGGGCGCGATCCTGCTGGCGGCCGGCGCCAAGGGCAAGCGCTCGGCCCTGAAAAACTCGCGGGTCATGATCCACCAGCCCCTGGGGGGCAGCCAGGGCCAGGCCGCGATGATCGAGATCTACACCCGGGAGATCCTGGGCGTCAGGGACCGCCTCTACGAGATCCTGGCCCGCCACACGGGGCAGGCGGTGGAGAAGATCGCCAAGGACAGCGACCGCGACTTCTTCATGTCCGCGGACGAGGCCAAGACCTACGGCCTGGTGGACAAGGTGATCGAGAGCCGCACCGAGCTGGACGGGGACGCGAAGAAGAAGAAGTAGCCGCCGCGGGGCCCTTGCCCCGCCGCGCGCGGAGGAGCCATGAAGCGCCGCCAGAACGGCAGCCCGCAGATGATCAAGTGTTCGTTCTGCGCCCGCGGGCAGGACGAGGTGGCGAAGCTCGTGGCCGGGCCGTCGAGCGTCTACATCTGCAGCGAGTGCATCAAGCTCTGCAACGACATCCTCGAGGGCGAGCTGCTGGACGAGACCGCGCTCGCGCCGCCGCGCTTTCCCAAGCCCCGCGAGATCCGCGAGTACCTCGACCAGTACGTGATCGGCCAGGAGGAGGCCAAGGTCAGCCTCGCCGTGGCCGTCTACAACCACTACAAGCGCATCCACCAGAAGAAGACCAGCGACGGCGTCGAGATCGACAAGAGCAACATCCTGCTGCTGGGCAACACCGGCACCGGCAAGACCCTGCTGGCCCAGACCCTGGCGCGCTACCTGAACGTGCCGTTTGCCATCGCCGACGCCACCGCCCTGACCGAGGCCGGCTACGTGGGCGAGGACGTGGAGAACATCCTGGTGCGCCTGCTGCAGGCGGCGGACTACAACATCCCCGCGGCCGAGCAGGGCATCGTCTACGTGGACGAGATCGACAAGATCGGACGCAAGAGCGGCAACCCCTCCATCACCCGGGACGTCTCGGGCGAGGGCGTGCAGCAGGCCCTGCTGAAGATCCTCGAGGGCACGGTGGCCAACGTGCCGCCCCAGGGCGGGCGCAAGCACCCGCAGCAGAAGTACCTCGAGGTGAACACGCGCAACATCCTGTTCATCTGCGGCGGCGCCTTCCAGGGCCTGGAGAAGATCGTCGAGCGGCGCGTCGGCAAGAACATGCTCGGCTTCTCCCGCGAGGACGAGTACGCCACCTCCCGGGTCGAGCGCGAGGAGTTCCTGGGCCTGGTCGAGCCCCAGGACCTGATGCAGTTCGGCCTCATCCCCGAGCTGATCGGCCGCCTTCCGGTGGTCACCCACATGCACGAGCTGGACAAGGACGCGATGAAGCGCATCCTGGTCGAGCCCCGCAACGCCCTGTGCAAGCAGTACCAGAAGCTCCTGGAGATGGAGGATGTCGAACTGGTTTTCGAGCCGGACGCCCTCGAGGCCATCGCCGGCCTGGCCATCAAGCGCAAGACCGGCGCCCGGGGCCTGCGCTCCATCCTCGAGAACATCATGCGCGACACCATGTTCGAGATCCCTTCCCAGGAAGACGTCCGGCAGGTTATCATCACGCGGGAGACGGTCGACAAGCAGACCGAGCCCGACATCGTGCTGGGTGATCCGCCGATCGACATCAAGGAAGCCTGACCCCGGGCGATCCGGAACAACCATCCGGAACAACCATCCGGAACAGCTATCCGGAACAGCCGGACCTAACGGAACGCCAGGACCGTCCGCCGCGCCC
>JACZKN010000184.1 GCA_014859985.1 Candidatus Krumholzibacteriia bacterium
CGTGGTGGGGGGTGCTGGCGTGGTTCACGGTCTACGCCCTGGGCATGGTCGTGCTGTTTGTTAAGGGTGACTGGCAAAAGGTTGCAATATAGTGGTATACGAGGACAGGCAAGTGCTCACGGTCCGGCAGGTGAACGAGCGCATCAGCGATGCGGTCGCGGCCGCGTTCCCGCGCTCGCTGTGGGTGCGCGGCGAGATCCAGCGCCTGCCCGCGGACGCCGCCCGCCGCCAGCACGTGTACTTCGAACTGCACGAGACCGGGACGACCGGCGCGGCCGAGTACCAGATTCCCGTGTCGCTCATGGGCTGGGACCGGGACCGCTTCGGCCTGGGCCGCTACCTGGACGGCACCGACCTGGACCTGCAGCTGGCGGACAAGCTGGAGGCCTGCTTCGAGGTCCGGGTCGACTACTACGCCAGGTTCGGCAAGCTGAGCCTGAAGATCGTGGGCGTGGACAAGACCTTCAGCCTGGGCAAGCTGGAGGCCCGGCGCCGCGAGGTGCTGGCCTATCTCCAGGCGCAGGGCCTGCTGGAGGCCAACAAGGCGGTACCGCTGACGGAGCTGCCGCTACGGGTGGGGCTGGTGACCGCCCCCGGCAGCGCCGCCGAGCGGGACTTCCTGACGGGGCTCGAGCACTCGCGGTGGGCCTTCCGCGTGCTGACGGCCGGCGCGAAGATGCAGGGGCAGCGGGTGCAGGACGAGGTCATCGCCGCCCTCGGCACCCTGCTGGCGGCCGGGGTGGACGTGATCGTGATCACCCGCGGCGGAGGCTCGCGGGCGGACCTGTCGTGGTTCGACCAGCGCGACCTGGCGGTCGCCGTCGCCCGCTGCCCGGTGCCGGTGATCACCGCCATCGGCCACGAGATCGACCGCAGCATCGCCGACCTGGTGGCGTACCAGGCCTGCAAGACGCCGACGGCGGCGGCCGACTTCCTGGTGGACCGGATCTCTGCCCAGGCGGCGCGGCTGACCGGGGCGGCGCTGCGGCTCAAGCAGACGGTGGCCGACCGGCTGGACGACGCCGCCCGGCGCCTGGATCTGCGGGCCCGGCTGAAGGCCGCGGCCGAGC
>JACZKN010000185.1 GCA_014859985.1 Candidatus Krumholzibacteriia bacterium
ATTCCTGGGCACCGGGCGCCCCGAGCCCGGCCGCCGGGGCGGCCCGCCGGCGACCGGCGGCAGGATCTGCCGCCGGGTTTGCGGCCCTCGCCCCGGAGCCCCCGCGCCCGCGAAATCCTCGGCGAAAGCCCTTGGAAACGGTTTCCGCGGTTCCGCGATCGCGCGAGGCGCCTCGTAGGCGCGACGGCCCCGCGACCGTGCGCCGCGGGTACGGTCCTTGCGGTCGCCGCCCCAGCGGACAGAACTGCCACCCACCGGAAATTCCGCACGGGCACGCCGAAGGACACGGACCATGGACCTGCACCACGCCAACACCAGCTTCCCGCGGACGGGCCGCGCAGCGGCCGCCGTGCTCGCCGGCCTGCTCCTGCTGGCGGCCACGACCGGCGGCGCCCGGGCCGGCCTGGAGAGTGGCGCGGCCGACGGCTACCGCATCTGGCTGCATGCCCTCGAGCGCACGATCGCCGGGCGCACGGCCTCCGGCCAGGAGGAGCGCCCGGTGCTCTACCCCTTCGACTCGCCGGCCTGGCAGGCCGGCAGCGGCGCACCGGCCTACCGTCACCTGGCCATCAGCAAGGCCGTCCGCGAGCTGGAAGAAGTCTGGCAGGACCGCGGCCGCGGCGAGGGGCCGCCGGCGCTGGTGGCCCTGGCCAATGCCCGCAACTACCTGCACCTGAGCGAGTACGACAGCGCCCTGGTATGGTACGCGGCCGCCGCCGCGAAGGACACGGCGGGCCGCTTCAGCGAGGACATCGCCCGCGAGACCCTGGCCGCCGCCGCCGCGGCCGGCGACTCGCTGGCCGTGGTCCGCGCCGTGACCAACACCCTGGGCCTGAGCAGCCTGGAGGGGCGCGACGGCGAGGTCGTGCTGGCCTACCGCTGGCTGCTGACCTCCCGCGACGCCCGCGCCGTGGACCACCTGATCGCCAGGGTCGCCGTCGCGGACACCACCCTGGACGGCCGCGTCCGCTACTGGCACGCCTACGCCCTGGCCTGGCGGGGCCGCCACGCCGAGAGCCTGGCCCACCTGGTCCGCCTCGTCGGGGACGGGGGCCTGAGCCACGGCCTGAGCGAGAACGAACGATCCTGGGTCCTGACGGCGATTCCGGACCTGATGTACCTGGACGGGGACGAGGACGGCGCCCGCTGGCTGTACCGCCTGCTGGCGGGTTCGAGCCTGCCGCGGCTGCAGCTGTGGGGCGTGTACCAGATCGCCGGTCTGGACCTGGCGTCCGCCCACTACGGCGCCGCCGCCGCCGCCTACGAGAGCATATGCGCCGGCCCCCGCCTGGGCTCGTGGCAGGACCAGGCCTGCGCCCTGAAGGACGTGGCCCGGGAACTGGAACGCATCCGCGCGGAGGGGGAGAGCTATGGCACCGCTGCCTTCTTCGACCGCTGAGCGGGGTGCGGACGAGGCCCGGCTCCTGGAGCGGCTGCTGGGCCTGTACGAGGAGGAGCGCCAGGTCTACGACCGGGTGCTGGAACTCTCCCGGCAGCAGGGCCGGATCGTGCGCACGGGCGGGCAGTTGGCCGAGGTGCGGCAGGTCCTGGCCCAGAAGAAGTCCTGCCTGGACCTGGTCGCGCGCCTGGAGCTGACCGAGCGCGGCAGCAAGGCCGCCTGGGAGCGGGGCCGGCAATCCTGGTCCCCCGAGGGCCGGGCGCGGTTGCACGCGGCCCTGTGCCGGGTCACCGTGCTGATCGAGGAGATCCTGGCCTGCGAAGAGGAGAACGACCTGGAGATGATCGCCCGGACGCAGGTGGTGTGATGTCTCAACTGACCGCTGACAAGCTGTTGCAGGACAGGCGGAACGGCCCCCAGGGGCGACTCCTGCGCGGCTACCTGCACAAGACCAGCAACAGCCTGTGCGGCATCAAGGGCTACGCCAGCCTCATCGCCGGCGAAGCGGACCTCGAGACCGGCGCCGCCCGCTGGGCCCGGCGCATCATCAGCGAGGTGGAGCGCCTCGAAAGGATCTTCCGCTCCGTCGGCGACCTGACCGCCCCGGCGGCGCCGCGGGACTGGGCCCGGGATCTGTCCCAGGTCGTGGCCGAGGCCGTGGGCGAGGCCGCGGCGGCGCGCCCGGAGCTGCGCATCGAGGCCGGGCCCATGCCGGAGGCGGACCTGCTGCTGCCGGCGGCGGACCTGAAGCTGGTGCTGCGGGAGCTGCTGGCCAACGCCGCCGAGGGCCGTGACGGCCGGCGCGGCGCGGCCCTCGTCACCGTGGCGGCGGTGCGCCAGCCCACCGGGCACGTGGCGTTGACCGTGCGGGACGACGGCCCGGGCATGGCAAGGGAACTGGCCGCGCAGGCGGCCGACCCCTTCGTGACCACGAAGGGCGAGCACGCGGGCATCGGCCTGACGCGGGTCGAGACCCTGATGGACATGTACGGCCTGGCCTGGCACCTGGGCAGCGCGCCCGGGCAGGGCACCAGCGTCACCCTCGAGGTGGCGGCGGCGGCGGGACGGACCCCGGCCTAGGGACGGCAGGGCAGCAGAAAGGCGAACGATGGCGAGCAAGCGCAGCATCCTGGTGGTGGACGACGAGCAGTCCATGCGGGACTTCCTGGAGGCCAGCCTCGGTCCCCGCTACCTGGTGGCCACCGCCGCCGACGGCGCCGCGGCCCTGGCCCTGCTCAAGGCCGGACGCTACGACGCCGTGCTCTCGGACGTCCAGATGCCCGGCCGCGGCGGGCTGGACCTGCTGGCGGACGTGCGGGACGGCCTGGGCTACGAGCCCGTGGTGATCATGATGACGGCGTTCGGCACCATCGAGCAGGCCGTCGAGGCCACCCGCCACGGCGCCTTCGACTACCTGACCAAGCCCTTCGGCCTGGACCAGCTGGAGCACGTGCTGCGGCGGGCCTGGGAGTTCCGGACCCTGCGCCGGGAGAACCAGACCCTGCGCCGCAACGTGGCGGTGCGCTCCCGCAAGCACGGCCTGCTGGGCAACAACCCGGCGATGGCGGCCATGCGCGAGAAGATCGCCATGATCGCCGATTCGCGGGGCACGGTCCTGCTGCAGGGGGAGAGCGGCACGGGCAAGGAAGTGGTGGCCCGGGCCATCCACGAGGAGGGGTCGCGCCGCGACGGCCCGTTCATCCGGCTGAACTGCGCGGCCATCCCCGAGACCCTGCTGGAGTCCGAGCTCTTCGGCTACGAGCGCGGCGCCTTCACCGGCGCGGTGCAGAGCCGCCAGGGCAAGTTCGAGCTGGCCGACGGCGGCACCCTGCTGCTGGACGAGATCAGCGAGATGCCGTTCGCCATGCAGGCCAAGCTGCTGCGGGTGCTGCAGGAGCGCGAGTTCATGCGCCTGGGGGCCAAGTACGCCACCAGGACCGACGTGCGCATCATCGCCACCACCAACCGGAACCTGCGCGAGGAGATCCAGGCCCGCCGCTTCCGGGAGGACCTCTACTTCCGGCTCAACGTGATCCCCCTGCGCCTGACGCCGCTGCGCGAGCGCAAGGACGACATCCCGCTGTTGGCCAACCATTTCTGCCAGAACTTCTGCGCCGAGAACGGCAAGCCGCTGTTGGCCCTCTCCGAGCGCGCCATGCGCGGCCTGATGGCCATGGACTGGCCCGGCAACGTGCGCCAGCTCCAGAACGTGATCGAGCGCGCCGTGATCATGAGCAGCGGCGACAGCCTCGAGGAGGAGCTCCTGGGTCTGGGCGAGGAGATGGACTCGGCCGCCCGGGGCGGCGAGCTGCGCGACGACATGACGCTCCGGGACATGGAGCGCGAGCTGATCCTGCGCAAGCTGGGGCACACCCGCGGCAACCGCACCCAGGCGGCCGTCGAGCTGGGCATCAGCGTGCGCACCCTGCGCAACAAGCTTCACCTGTACGCCGACCAGGGCGTGGAGATCCCGGGGTAGGACCATGATCAGGACCGGACTGTTCGAGAAGAACCACCTGCTGACGCTGAAGGCGGCCGTCGAGGCCTACGCGCGCCGGCACGAGGTGACGGCCCAGAACATCGCCAACGTCGAGACCGAGGGCTACCGGGCCCGGCGCCTGAAGTTCGAGGAGCTGCTCGCGGGCAGCGGGCCTTCGATCGAGGGCTACCGCACCGACCCCGACCACTTCGCCATCGGCCGCCGGGGCGCGCCGGACGTGCAGCCCGAGGCGGTGCGGCGGGGCACGGGCTACGACAACGGGACCAACGACGTGGACATCGACCAGGAGATGGCGGAACTGGCGACCAACGACCTCAGCTACCGGCTGGCCACGCGGCTGCTCAGCGGCAGCTACAGCCGCCTGCAGACCGCCATCACGGGGCGCATCCGCTGACGCGGCGCCCGGGCATGAACCCGATCCGGGAGTAGGACATGGGTGACGGACTCTTCTCCTCCATCCGCATCTCGGCCACCGGCCTGAGCGGCCAGCGCACCAAGATGGACGTGGTGGCCCAGAACCTGGCCAACGCCGAGACCACGCGCACCGAGGACGGGACGCCCTACCGGCGCCAGCGTGCCGTCTTCGAGCAGGTCCTGGGCAGCAAGCTGGCCAGCCACGAGAGCCGCTTGCAGCAGGCCACCGAGGGGCGCCTGGCCCGCACCAACCCGGTGCACATGGACGGGACCCTGACGACCGGTCGCAACGCGCCCCGGGGCGTGGAAGCCGACGTGGCCGTCGCCGAGGACGCCTCCGAGTTCCGCGTGGTCTACGACCCCGGCCACCCGGACGCCGACGAGGCGGGCTACCTGCTGCTGCCGAACGTGAACCCCATCACCGAGATGGTGGACATGATCACCGCCAGCCGGGCCTACGAGGCCAACATCAGCGCGGTGCAGGCGGCCAAGGACATGTTCAACGACGCGCTGAAGATCTAGCCGGCGCGCCCAGGGGAAAGGGAAGGAAACGCACATGGCCATCGGAGGCGTCAGATCGCTCGGCTCCATCGACCCGCAGGCCGCCTACGGCGCGGTGCGGACCGCGCCAGAGCCCAGGGCCTCCTTCGCCGACCAGCTGGCGAAGGCCGTCGACCAGGTCCAGGACCTGTCGGCCCGCAAGCAGGAGATCGTCGACGAGATGGTGGCGGGGCGGACCACCGAGGTCCACGACGTGATGATCGCCGCCAAGGAGTCCCAGCTGGCCTTCGAGTTGCTTGTGGAGGTCCGCAACAAGCTCCTGGAGGCCTACCAGGAACTCATGCGCATGCAGGTCTAGCGACACCCGGAAGGATCTGAGGTAGCGACGTGGACGGACTGAGGCACATCATCGAGACGGCCAAGGGGCGCCTGGCGGTCCTGACCTTCAACCAGAAGGTCCTGCTGGGCGCCGTGCTGACCGCCAGCGTGATCAGCGTGGCGATCTTCTCCCTGTGGCTGCAGCAGGAGGAGATGGCGGTCCTTTTCACGGGTCTGGGCCCGGAGGACGCCGCGGCGGCCCTCGAGGAGCTCGCCAAGCAGGATGTCTCCACCGAGCTCGCCAACGGCGGGACCACCATCCTGGTGCCGGCCGCCCAGAAGGACCGCCTGCGCCTGGACCTGACCACCAAGGGGATCCCCTCCAGCGGCACCGTGGGCTTCGAGATCTTCGACGGCAAGCAGTACGGCCTGACCGAGTTCCTGCAGAACGTCAACTTCAAGCGGGCCCTCGAGGGCGAACTGGTCAAATCCATTGAGACCCTGCAAGGAATCCAGTCGGCCCGGGTGCACCTGGTGCTGCCCAAGCCCACCATCTTCCAGCGCGAGTCGGCCCAGGCCACCGCGAGCGTCGTGCTGCGCCTCGGCCGGCAGGCGCGCCTCGTCGACAGCCAGATCGCCGGCATCCAGAGCCTGGTGTCCGGCAGCGTGGAGAACCTGGACACGGCCAACGTCACGGTCGTCGACCAGCACGGCAAGGTGCTGAGCGCGGCCGTCAGGGACGACGACCTGGGCCGCAGCGAGGACCAGCTGGCCCTGCGCAAGGAGGTCGAAGGCCACCTCGCGGAGAAGGCCGCCAGCATGCTGGACAAGGTGCTGGGGCCCGGGCGCTCCATCGTGCGCGTGGACGCCACCCTCAACTTCGAGAAGATCGACCGTGAGCGGGAGATCTACGACCCCGCTGCCACCGTGGTGCGCAGCGAGGCCCGCACCGAGTCCAGCACCCCCGAGGACGGCACCAGCGAGCAGTCCGAGACCAACTACGAGATCAACCGCACCGTCGAGCGCATCGTCGGCCAGACCGGCGGGATCAGCTCCCTCTCGGTGGCGGTGTTCGTCGACGGCCACTACCAGCCGGCGGCCGAAGGCGGCGAGCCGGTCTACCAGCCGCTGGCCGAGGACGAGCTGGGCCAGCTGCGGCGCATCGTGCAGACCGCCGTCGGCCTGAACAGCGTGCGCGGCGACCAGATCGAGGTCGTCAACATGCAGTTCCGCCAGCAGGAGGAGTACGGCACGACCGGCGCCCCCGCTGGCGAATGGGTCGGCCTGGCCACCCGACACGGGGGCCGGGTGCTGCTGGTGATCATGCTGGCGGCGGTGGCCCTGGCCCTGCGCCGCAACGTCGCGCGCCTGCTGGGCGACGCCTTCGGGCCCGGGCCTGGGG
>JACZKN010000029.1 GCA_014859985.1 Candidatus Krumholzibacteriia bacterium
GTTTCCACCGCGCCCGCCGGGCCGCGGCCGCCGGCGACGGCGATGCCCTGCGGGCCAACCTGGACGCGGCCCTGGCGGCCGCGCCCGGCCGCGCCGACTACCGCCTGTGGCACAGCCTGGACAAGGTGCGCGGGTTCGACACCACCACGCTGGTGAAGGTCCTGCCCGGCAGCGTGCTGGACCTGCTGGCCTCCCCCATCGCCCGGGCCCGCTACGTCGTGGCCGGGCACCAGGCGGCCCTGCTGGCGGTCGGCTGCTTCTGGACCGTGCTGCTGGCGGCCATGACCGCGGCCTGGTGGCGCCACCTGGCCCACGACCTCTCGGCCAGGGTCTTCCGCGACCGGCGCCACCGCCTGCGCACCTGGCTGCCGTTGCTGGTACCGCTGGTGCTGCTGGCCTGCAAGCCGGGCTGGTTCGGCTTCCTGGCGGCCATGTCCCTGCCCCTGCTGGTGCTGACCCGCGGGCGCGAGCGCGTCCTTCTGGGCGCCACCTGGGCCCTGGCGGCGCTGCTGGTCTTCCCGTCCTGGCCGGTGCTGCGTCTGGCCGTGCCGGCGCTGGATCCGGACAGCGAGGTCACCCTGCTGGACCGGGCCGGCCAGCTGCCGCCGGACGCCGCCACCATCGCCACCTTGCGCGAGCGCCTGGACGGCACCACCGACCCCGCCCGGCAGGACCGGCTGACGGTGGTGCTGGCCGTGCAGGAGGCCCGCCGCGGGCGCTACACCGCCAGCAACGAGCTGTTCGCCCAGGTGCTGAAGCGCGACCCGCAGAACTTCCCCGCCCTGGTGGGCACCGCCAACAACATCTACTTCCTCGGCCGGCTCGAGGAGGCCGTCGCCCGCTACGAGGCGGCGGCCAGGACCAATCCGACCCGGGGCGAGATCCCCTACAACCTGGCCCAGGTCTACTTCAAGAAGCTGTTCGTGCCCGAGGCCACCGCGGCCCTCGACCGCTCGCGTGCGCTGGGCTACGTGGCGCCGGCCGGGGTGCAGGACGAGCGCAGCGGGAGCTACGCCGCCGTGGTCTACCCGGGCCTGACCAACCGCGCCCTCGCCGAGGCCTGCCGGGCCGAAGCCGCCCTCTACCCGCCGCTCGTGACCGTCGCCTCCTGGCGGAAGGTGCTGGGCGTGCCGCCGGCGCCCCTGCTGGCCCTGGTCGGCGTGCCCTTCCTGGCGGCCCTGCTGGTGATCGGCACCTCGCGCCGGCAGCAGGACCCCCGCGAGTGCGAGAACTGCGGCGTGCCCCTGTGCCACGGCTGCTGCAAGGTGCGCGACAGCGCCTGGCTGTGCCCGGCCTGCGGCGAGACCGCCGACCGCGCCCGCAGCAGCATGATCCTGGCCACGCTGCTGAAGAACCGCAGCCGCGACGAGGGCATGGCCCGCGGCGCGCGGGTGATCCGCCTGGGCCGCCTCGTGCCGGGAGCCGGCCACCTGGTCACCGGCCGCGTGGGCGCCGCCTGGTTCCGGGTGGCCCTGGTGGCGGCCGGCTGGTCGCTGCTGTGCGCCGGCTGGAGCTTCGACCCGGCGGCCGACTGGTCCACGCCCGGCCTCCTGCTGGACGCCGAAACGGTGGACCCGCGGTGGCTGCCGCTGCCGGCCGCCCAATGGGAAGGCTGGACCGGCCTGCCCACCCTGGGCGGGATCGCCCTGATCGCCCTGGCCTGGCTGATCGCCATGCTGGACGGGCCCGGCCTGCGCCGCGGCCTGCACGACCGTCATTCCCTGGCCCCGCTCGCCGGTCGCGGCGACGCGGCGGCCGACGCCCGCTAGAGGAGGAACGCGATGGCCCTCGAAGGCCAACTCAGCGATTTCAACCTGGCCGAGATCCTCCAGCTGATCTCGACCCAGCAGAAGTCCGGGTTCCTGAACCTGGAGACCACGCGCAACATGGTCTTCATCTTCGACAAGGGCGAGCTGATCTCCACCCGGGACCGGCGCGACCGCGCCCGCGACCCCCTGGAATCGTTCCTGCGCGCCTACGGCTTCTTCGACGCCGAGCAGTGGAAGCACATCGAATACGTGCGCGCCAACTCGTCCCTGGACCTGACGGAGATCCTCACCTCCGAAGGCCTGCTGGAGGAGACGGAGCTGGACCGCGTCCTGCGCTGCACGGCCCAGGAGATGACCGTAGCGGGGATGAAGCTGCGGCGGGGCCGCTACGGCTTCACCCCCACCCAGGGCACGCCCCCCGGGGTGCGCCGACCCATCCGCATGGACGTGCAGGGGCTGCTGATGGAGGCGGCGCGGCGCGTGGACGAGGAGCAGCTGCTGCGCGACGCCCTGCCGTCCCAGGCGGCGACCTTCACCCAGGGCGCCAAGGTGCTGCCGGCCGAGGCGGTGGGCCCCATCGGCCAGCGGATCATGAAGCTGGCATTGGCGGGCCTGAACCTGGGCCAGATCATCCGCCAGGGCCGGACCGAGAGCTTCACGGTGCGGGACCTGCTGAAGAACTGGTGCCACGACGGCGTGCTGGTCCAGCACGTGCCCGGCGACGACGCCGACACCGGCGAGGAGGAGCACGGCCGCCGCCGCGGCCTGCGCCTGGCCACGGGCCTGCGTTCGGTGCCGCTGACAATCCTGATGCTGGCCCTGATCGGTTCGGGGGTGTGGGCCCGCTGGTTCGCCATGCCCCCGGCGCCGCCGCACCCGGGCATCGCCCTGCGCGAGGCCCAGCTGCGGGCCGAGGTGGTCGAGGCCGCCCGCCTGTACCGCTACGACAAGGGCGAATGGCCCGCCGGCCTGACCGACCTGGTGCGCACCGGGCTGCTGGAGGCCGCCACGGCGCTGACGGTCGAGGACCTGGGTTGGCACTATCAGCTGGATGCCGCGGCCGACCGTTTCACCCTCGGCTCCTGACCCCCGCCCCGGCCGCCCGCAGCGGGGATTTGCCCCGGACGCCTCCACCTGCTTTCATATCCTTCGCCCCGCGACCGCCCCGGCGGCGCGTACCGTCCCGTCCGTCCCGGCCCCCGCGGCCCCGAGCGAGCCCGCCATGATCCGTGAACCCTTCCTGGTCCCCTGTGCCGAGCCGGTGGCCAAGCTGCCCCCCTACGTGTTCGCCACCACCTTCAAGTGGAAGGAGGAGGCCCTGGCCGCGGGCCGCGACGTCGTCGACCTGGGCGTCGGCAACCCCGACGGCAGGCCCGACCCGGCCGTGGTGGCCGAACTGGTGCGCGCCGCCCGTGACCCCGCCGCCAACTGCCACGGCTACTCCACCTTCAAGGGCCACCCGACGCTGCGGCGGGCCATCGCCGCCTTCTACGCGCGGCGCTTCGGCGTGGACCTGGACCCGGAGACCGAGACGCTGCCCCTGATCGGCTCCAAGGAGGGGCTGGCCAACCTGATGCGGGCCTACCTGGAACGGGGCGACACCCTCATCCTGCCCACGCCCTGCTATCCCGCCTATTTCGGCGCGGCGCGCCTGTGCGGGGCGGAGATCTTCGAGGCGCCCCTGCGCCCGGAGCACGGCTTCGTGCTGCGGTTCGCGGACATCCCCGCCGACGTGGCCCGGCAGGCGAAGATGCTGGTGGTGAACTACCCCAACAATCCCACCGGCGGGGTGGCGGACCTGGACTTCTACCGGGAGGCCGTGGCCTGGTGCCGCGAGCACCGGGTGCTGCTGGTCAGCGACATCGCCTACAGCGAGCTGGGCTTCGACCCCGACACGCCGCCGCCGAGCGTGCTGCAGGTGCCGGGGGCCGCGGCTGTGGCCGTCGAGTTCCAGAGCCTGTCCAAGAGCCACAACATGGCGGGCTGGCGCACGGGCTTCGCCGCGGGCGGGGCCGAGCCGATCGCCACCCTCGGCCGGGTCAAGAGCATGGTGGACTTCTCCCTCTTCGGGGCGGTGCAGCTGGCGGCCGCGGCGGCGCTGACGGGCGACCAGCAGGTGTGCGCCGACAACCGGGCCCTGTACCGCCGCCGGCGGGACCTGATGGTCGCGGGCTACCGCGCCCTGGGCTGGGACGTGCCCTCGCCGCCGGCCACCATGTACATCTGGGCGCCGGTGCCGCGGGCCTGGGCCGGGGACGACTTCGCCTTCGTCAGGGAGGTCTTCGAGCGGACCGGCGTGCTGCTCTCGCCGGGCAGCGCCTTCGGGCGCCACGGCGCGGGCTGGTGCCGCACCTCGCTGGTGGCGGACGACGCGGGGATCGCCAAGGTGCTGCGGAAGCTGGCGGACGCGGGGCTGGACTGGACGGCCTGACGCGGGCCGGCCGCGCCGCTAGTCCTCGCCGTCGATGAAGCCCTCGACGAAGCCGTCGTCGTCCTCGTCCAGGACGGTGCCGGGCGCGGGGCCGTGGGTCGCGACCAGCAGGGCGTCGGGGTCGAACCAGGTGCGGGCGCAGCGCATGATGGTGTCGGCGGTCACGCCGTCCACCTCGTCCACCAGCTCGGATACCGGCACGAAGCGCCCGTAGTAGATCTCGTTGCGCGCCGCCCGGTGCATCTGGTTGAGCACGCCCTCGAGGCTGAAGATGAGCTGGGACTTGATCTGCGCCTGGTTGTTGCGCAGCTCGTCCGGGCCCAGGCCGTCGCGCAGCAGCTGCGCGTACTCGCGGCGGATGACGTCCTCCAGCCGCGCCATCTTGTCCGGCGAGCAGGAGCCGGAGCAGCTGACCAGCCCGATGTCCCGCCCCATGTCGCTGTAGGTGTAGACGGTGTAGGCCAGGCCCTCCCGTTCGCGCACCGCCTGGAAGATGCGGCTGCTCATGCCCCCGCCCAGCAGGTTGCCCAGCAGGAAGATGGGGATGCGGTCCGGGTGGACGAACGGCACTGCCAGGTTGCCCAGCTCGTAGTAGGTCTGGATGACCGGGCTGGTCAGCTGCAGGCGGAACGGGTCGGGGCCGTCCAGGTCGGCGTCGATGAAGGCCGCCGCCCGCGCCGACGGCTCAGGCACCGCGACCACCGGCACCGGCGAGGGCGCCGGCACTTCCGAGAACAGGTCGATCACCGTTTCGCGGAACGAGTCCAGCAGGGAGCCGGTCATGCTGCCGGCCATGGCGATCACCAGGTTGGGACCGGCGAACAGCCGCCGGTGCTCCCGGTGCAGCACCTCCGGGTCGAAGGAGCGCACCGCCGCGGGGCTGCCCAGGATGGGCCGGCCGCGGGCGTGGCCACCGTACAGGCGCGCGGCGAAGGCGTCGTGCAGGCGGTCCTCGGGGGTGTCCAGGGCCTCCTGGATCTCCTCGACCACGACATCCTGCTCCAGGGCCGTCAGCAGGGGATCGAAGGCGGGCCGCAGCAGCATGTCGGCCAGGGCCTCGACCGCGGGCGTGAAGTACTCGGGCAGGACCTTGACCGTGAACGCCACCATGTCCTTGGTGGTGAAGGCGTCGACGGTGGCGCCGAGGCTGTCGAAGAGGACGGCGATCTCCAGGGCGCTGCGGGTGGTCGAGCCCTTGAAGACCATGTGCTCCAGGAAATGGGAGACGCCGCCCAGGCCCGCGGGTTCGTCCTGGCTGCCGGTGCGCAGCCAGACGCCGAAGGTGACCGCGTGGGCGGACGCCACCGGCACGCTGAGCAGGACCGCCCCGCCGGGCAGGACTTCCCGGCGGGGCGGCACCTCGTGCCTGTAGGGATCGAGGTTCATCGGCCTCCGC
>JACZKN010000186.1 GCA_014859985.1 Candidatus Krumholzibacteriia bacterium
ACGTCCTGGAGGGCGGCCTGGCCGCCTGGCGCGAGGCCGGCCGTCCGGTCGAGGGCACGGGCCAGCTGCCGGCCGTCCCCGGCTGGCCCACCGGCCGCTTCCACCTGGACCCGGTGCGGTGCCGGGTTACCTGGACCGGCCGCAACCTGCTCAGCAGCCACTGGGGCGAGGTGGCCGTGGCCGGCGGCCACGTGGAATGCACCGCCGACGGCCTGACGGCCGGGGCGATCGAGCTGGACCTGCGGCGCCTGAGCTGCGCCGACCTGGCGGGCAACGACCTGCACGACGTGCTGATCGCCCACCTCCAGAGCGACGACTTCTTCGACGCCGAGCGCTGGCCCACCGCGCGCTACGAGATCGCGGCCGGCCGCTGGCTCGAGGACGCCGGCCCCGGCGCGCCCAACCTGGCGGTCGAGGGCGCGCTGACCCTGCGGGGCGAGACCCGGCCGCTGGCCTGCGTCCTGACGGCGGGCACCGCGCCCGACGGCACCGTCGGCGCCCAGGGCACGCGCGCGATCGACCGCACCCTGTGGGGCGTGAACTACGGCAGCGGCCGGCTGTACCGGCGGCTGGCCGGGCACCTGGTCAACGACACCATCGAGCTGGGGCTGCGGCTGGTGCTGGCGCCCAGGAAGGGAGGATCGGCGTGAAGCGGGTCTGCATCGTCGGCGCGTCGGGCAAGCTGGGCCGATACATGGTGCAGCACGCCCTGGACCGGGGCTACGAGGTGGTGGGCGTGTGCCGCGCCAAGAGCACGGGCAAGCTGGACGCGTTCATGGACAGGATGACCGTCGTGCCCGGTGCGACGGACGATCGCGAGGTGATCGCCCGGGCCACCGCCGGCTGCGACGGCGTGCTGACGGTGCTGGTGCCCTGGGGCGTCCATGGCTACGCCACCGGCACCGCCCAGGCGGTGCTGGACCTGGCCCCGCCCGCGGCGCGTCTGGTCTTCTCCTGCGGCTGGCACATCAGCCGCGACGGGCAGGACCGCTACTCGCCGTGGTTCCGGGCGACGGTGGCGGTGTTCGGCCGCGTGGCCCGGTGGCTGCGCCTGGCCGACATCGACGACCAGGTGGATGCCTGCCGGCGCATCTTCGCCAGCGGGCGCCGCTGGACCGTGGTGCGGGGCAGCGACCTGGAGGAGGGCCCCGGCCAGGGCCTGCCGGTGTGGGCGCGGCACGTCGGCGATCCGCTGCTGGGGAGCAACCGCACCCGACGCGTGGACTTCGCCCTGTTCATGGTGGCGGCCCTGGAGGACGACTCCCTGGTGGGCGAGGCCCCGGCCATCGTGGGGCGCGAGACCCCGTCGGCGCGGGCGGCCCGGGCCGCGGCTGTCAATGATTAATTCATTGTCAGACAACGCCCTAGGCCGCGCCCGCAACCTCCCCCCTTGCCAAACCCCGCCGAACGTGTAGATTTGTCCGGTTGCCGGAAACGCGACGGACCGGTGTGTCCGGGCCGCGGGGTCTTTGCGTCCCCTACGCCCGGAGTGGCTGCGTCCCCACACATCCCGCGAGGATTTTGCCGATGACCTACATTCCGCGCCACAAGGTGACCGATCTCATTCCGAACAAATTCAAGGCCATCAAGATCGCCGCCCTCGAGGCCCGGCGGCTGAACGAGCGCGCCCGCAACTTCAACGTGGCTTTGCCGGGCAAGATCACCTCCCTGGCGGTGGCCAGGCTGATCGACGGCAAGGTGGAGTTCTTCGACCAGAAGGAGCGCGCCCGCCTGGCCCGGCTCGAGAGGGAGCAGGAAGAGCAGGAGTAGCCCATGGCTCGTGCCCGCGTCCTGTTGATGGTGACCGGCGGCATCGCCGCCTACAAGAGTTGCTTCGTAGCCCGGCTGCTGCAGCAGTCGGGCTACTCCGTCAAGGTGGCCATGACCGAGGCCGCGACGCACTTCGTGGGCCCGGTCACCATGCGCGCGCTGACCGGTGAAGCCGTCGCGACCGACCTCTGGGGCGAAGGCCAGAGCGAGGCCCTGGACCACATCGAGTACGCCCGCTGGGCGGACCTGGTCGTGGTCGCCCCGGCCACGGCCAACCTGCTGGGCAAGGCGGCCGGCGGCATCGCCGACGACATCGTCACCACGCTGCTGTTGGCCTTCCCCGGCCCCGTCCTGATGGCGCCCGCCATGAACGACAGCATGTGGCGCCACCCCGCGACCCAGGCCAACCGCCAACTCCTGGCCGAGCGCGGCGTCGCGTTCGTGGGCCCGGGCAGCGGCTGGCTGGCCTGCGGCACCATCGACACCGGCCGCATGGCCGAGCCCGAGGAGATCGTGGCCGCTGTCCGCGAGCTGGTGGCCGATCTGCCGGCGCGCGACGACGAAGCGGCTCGCCCCGCCGGCCCCTGGGCCGGGCGCCGGGTGACGGTGACCGCCGGGCCCACGCTCGAGCCCATCGATCCGGTGCGCGGGCTCATCAACCGCAGCAGCGGCGCCATGGGGTACGCGCTGGCGCAGGCCGCGGTCGCGGCCGGCGCCGAGGTCACGCTCATCAGCGGCCCGGTGGAACGCGACGCCCCCCGCGGCCTCGCGCGCCTGGTGAAGGTGATGACCGGCCGCCAGATGGCCGAGGCCGTGGCCGTGGCGCTTACGGCCGGCTGCGACTGGCTGCTGATGGCCGCCGCCGTGGCCGACTTCACGCCGGTCAACCCCGCCGCCACGAAGCTGAAGAAGGACGAGTTGGGCGGCGCTTGGCACCTCGAACTCGAGCGCAACCCGGACATCCTAAAGGACGTGGTGCCCCGGCACCGCGGCCGGGATCTGACGGTGGTGGGCTTCGCCCTGGAGACCGGCGACCTGGTGGCCAAGGCGAGCGTCAAGCGGGTCGAGAAGGCCATGGACTTCGTCCTGGCCAACGACCCCACCGAGGAGGGCGCCGGGTTCGGCGACCAGGCCCACCGGGTGACGCTGATCGGCCCGGACGGCGTGCTCTGGCAGAGCGACTCGCTGCCCAAACCGGCGCTGGCGGTGCAGATCCTGGACCGGCTGGAGACCGCCCGCCACGGACGCGGCGCGTGAGCGGCCACGGCGACAGCCGCGACGCGGTCCTGCGCGATTTTCTGACCTGGCTGGAGCAGAACGACCCGGGCGGCGCCTGGTTCCTGGACGAGGGGCCAACGGCCGCGCCGCCGGCGGAGGCGGAAGCCGAGGCCGAAGCC
>JACZKN010000187.1 GCA_014859985.1 Candidatus Krumholzibacteriia bacterium
GCGGTGTCGGGGGCCGGCGTGCCGACCGGCGGCTCGTCCGGCGTGTCGCCTGTGCGTTCCTCGTGGTCCATCCGGCATCCTCCCGGCGTGTGTCCCGGCCTGGAAGCGCCGGATCGCCCGGCGCGGCGGTCAGGATACACGATCCGGGGCGTCGGGGCCCGGGGATTCCGGGCGCCGGCGGGAAGGCCCAGGCGGGAACCAGACTCTTCATCAGCGGCGCGGCAACCGGGCCCCCCGGGGGGCCATGCGGGCCTCTTCCTCGGCGCCGTCCCTCCCCGCAGCACCAGCGCCACCCCGCCCAGGATCGCCACCGTCGCCACCGCCAACCGCAGCGAGACGGCCTCGGACATGAAGGCCACCCCACCTGCCGCCGCGATCAGCGGCACGGTCAACTGCACCCCGGCCGCCCGCGTCGCCGTCAGGCCCCGCAGCGCCTGGTACCAGATCACGTAGCCCAACCCCGAGGTCAACGCACCCGAAAGCACGGCCAGCACCAGCCCCCGCGCCGCCGCGTGGGCACCGCCCGCCATCACCGCGGCGGCCACCAGCACGATGGGTACCGACCGCACGAAGTTGTCGGTCGTGGCGGCGACAGGGTCGGTGCCCCCCCGCCCGCGCAGGGTGTAGGCGCCCCAGGCCGCGCCCGACGCGGTCATCAGCCCCGAGCCCAGGGGTGACGGCGCCGCCAGCCCCGGCGACACGAGGTAGACGAACCCGCCCAAGGCGACCCCGAGCCCCAGCCACTGCCGCGGCCGCGGTCGCTCGCCCCGGGCGACGGCCACCAGCAGCATGGTCGACTGGACCGAGCAGAAGAGGATCAGCGCGCCGGTGGCCACCGTCAGTTTCCGGTAGGCGAGGGAGAAGCAGAAGGCGTAGACGAACAGCATGGCCCCCGACCGCCAGCTGCCCGCGCCGCGCCGTCGCGCCCGGCCCGTGGCCAGGGACACCGCCAGCAGCACGGCCGCCCCCGACACCAGCCGCACCGCGGTGAAGGTGGCGGCGTCGATGGCGCCGGGTCCCAGCGCCAGGCGGCACAGGAGCGAGTTGGACGCGAAGGCGGCCATGGCCAAGGCCGTGGCCGCGGCGGTCAGGGCGACGCCGGGGCGGGCGGATCCGGGCAAGACGGGAAGCCTCCTTCGCACCGGGGACCGTAACTGTCGCTTATCGTCCGCAGGCGAATCAAGGCCATTCCGCTGGGATATTGATCATAATTTATTTCATTTTGTCTTGAGTTCGCCGGCAAAAAAGGCGTACGATCCGTAAGGATAGCGCATCTCTTCGCTGCGGCGCTGACCGCGGCGGGGGCGATCCGTGGACCGCTGCTTCCTGCCGCGTGCCGTTCGGGGGAACGGGATACGGGCTGCGGGCGGATCGTCGGCGTGCAACTCATATGGCGACACATTCCATCGAGGGGGAACACTATGAAGAACTTCGTTCACGTTTCCGTCCTGCTCGCCGCGCTGCTCCTGGCCGTGCCGGCCCTCGCGCAGCTCGATCCCGACGACGACGGCATCGGCGTCTATTTCGATCCGTCCGGCGCCGGTTCCAACTGCGTGCCCATGGAACCCGGCTTGCACCGCTCGTTCCTGGTCATCACCCATCCCACCAGCCAGCAGGCCGGCGTGGGCGGCTGGGAGGCCAAGATCTGGCTGGAAGGGCCCGGGTTCATCACGGGCATCGCCTACGAAGGCAACTCGATCAACTTCGCCAACCGGGAGGACGAGTACATCGTCGGCATCGGGACCCCGTTGTACAACCCCTGGATGTACCCTGCCGTGGTCGTGGCCATCTTCGATTTCCTCCTGCTCGAGGACACCGCGCCCGTCTACTGGTACATCGACGGCGTCTACTTCCACTCGCTGCCCGAGAAGGTCCCGGCCTACCTCGACGGTGACGACTACAACATCATCATCGAGCTGCAGCAGCCGACGGGCGGGCCGACCATCCCCGTGGCGTCGATCAACAGCGACGACTGCGCGGTGCCGGCCGAGGCGGTCAGCTGGGGCGAGATGAAGGCGCTGTTCAAGTAGGCGCGGGCCGGCGCACCGGGAACACCGTGGCGGGATCACGACGGGGGCTGGGGCGCTACTGCACCAGCCCCCGCCGCCAGTCGGTCACCAGGTGCAGGAACGAGACCTCGGCGCGGAACGCCGGGTCGGCCCCCGTCTGCAGGATGCGCCGGCCGTCCGGGTGCAGGTCGTAGTAGTTGCCCGTGGCGTCGGGCTGGCTCACGGTCACCGGCTGGCGGAAGGTCCCGGCCCGGAAGGTCTGCCCCGAGCCGTCGACCGCGTACGCGCGCAGCTCGCCGTTGAAACGGCTGACCCACAGCTCGCCGCCGTCGGCGCTCCATCTGGGATAGACCGCGCCGTCGCTGGTGATCTGCCACTTGCGCGCCCCGCCGGCCGCGGGGATGACGAACACGTCCCAGCCCGCGGTGGTCTGGGTGTGGTAGGCGATCCAGCGCCCGTCGGGCGAGTACTGGCCGCCGCCGAGGTTCGCGTCCGCGGCCGCGGCGACGGTCACGGGCTCGCCGCCGCCGCCGGCCAGGTCCAGCCGCCTCAGCTCGATGCGCCCGTCCTCCCGCTCGTAGTCCAGCAGCAGGTCCCGGTCCCCGGGCCCCAGGCTGCTGGGGAAGATCTCCAAGGACGATTCCAGCACGATGGCGGCGCCGCCCTGCCCCTCGACGGGCTGCTGGACGATGCTGAACTTCCCGTCCTCCCGGGCGGCGTAGAACACGAATTCGCCGCTGCGGGACCAGCGCGCCGCGATCTCGTCGCCGGGGGCGAAGGTGAAGCGGGTGCGCAGCCCGGTCTCGAGGTCGACGAGCCACAGGTCCGTGCCCTGGTCCTGGGCGCCGCGCACCTCGATGACGGCCCGGCTCCCGTCCGGGCTGATGGCCGGATGGTAGATCTGCCCCGGCTCGCCCACCGCCTGCAGGCCCCCGCTGCCCAGGTCGGTCCAGCTCAACGTG
The DNA here is from genome assembly GCA_014859985.1 of Candidatus Krumholzibacteriia bacterium. Classification (GTDB taxonomy): domain Bacteria; phylum Krumholzibacteriota; class Krumholzibacteriia; order LZORAL124-64-63; family LZORAL124-64-63; genus JACZKN01. The sequence continues at coordinate 2,972 of JACZKN010000187.1, forward strand.
CGGCCGGCTTCGGAACTGCCGGTCTGGAAGACCAGCATCCCTGTGGCCGAGGGACTGAACGACGCCACCGCGGCCCCGGGCAGCACGAGCAGGTTCTCCACCAGCGGCGTGCCGCCGTCGGTGACCCGCTCCTGGTCCGGCGTGAACAGCGTGGCCATCAGGACGCCTTCGCGCACCGTCAGGAGATGCCCGTCGGCGTAGTCGGCGTGGGCCTGGGTCTCGGTGACGCGCCGCGGGGCGACGCTCGTGTCCAGGGAGGCCACGAACACGCCGTTGGCCTGCCCGGCGGCCGTGGCCCGGGCCGTGTACAGGAAGCGGCGGCCGTCGGGCAGGAAACGGGGATGGCGGTGGGAATCGTGCTCCGTCCCGACCGTGGTGATGGCCACCGGTTCGCCGCCGATGGCCGGCACCCGGTAGAGGGCGACGTTGTAGTCGGGGGCGAAGACGATGTCGCCGTCCCGGTTCCAGGAGCCGCCCTTGCCGTTGGGAGCGGGGCACAGGGTCACCGGCGGACCGCCCGCCACCGCCACCTTGCGCAGCTTCTGGCCGGCCATGTCGAAGAAGCCGATGAACCGGCTGTCCGGCGACCAGAAGGGATACGCGGCGTTCTCGGTGCCGGACAGGCCCACCGACTCGCCCTTGTCCAGGTGCCGCAGGTAGAGCTGGTTCTTGCCTTCGCCGTCGACCGCCGTGAACGCCAGCATGGTGCCGTCGGGGGCCAGGACCGCCGGCCCGGGGGCCGTGCCCCCCAGGTCGTACTCCGTGCCCCGCGGCGGGGGGACCATGGTGTGCAGCACCGGCGGCGGCGCGGGCCGGGCCAGGACCTGCCAGCCCAGGACACTGCCGGCGACCAGGCAGGCCAGCGCCAGCACCGCCATCAGCAGCACCGGCGGGCGGGTCGGGGCACGGCCGGCGGCCGCCCCCGGCAGGTCCAGCTTCGAGAAGCCCAGGTGCGAACCGCTCGTGCCCCCGTCCTGCAGGAAGATGCGCGCCTCGCCGATGTCCCGCAGCCGCTGCTTGGGGTTGCGCTCGAGGCAGCGCTCGATCAGCCGGCACAGGCCCGGCGCCTGGTCCACCGGCAGGGCCTGCCAGTCGGGTTCGGCGCGCAGCACCGCGGCCAGGGTGTCGCTGACGGTCTCGCCCTGGAACAGCTGCTTGCCCGTCAGCAGCTCGAAGAGGATCACCCCGAAGGCCCAGATGTCGGCGCGACGGTCCACGCTGTGGCCGCGGGCCTGCTCGGGGCTCATGTACGCGGCCGTGCCGAGGATGGCGCCGGCCTGGGTCATGGCCGCGGTGATGGTGGGCGCCAGCGAGGAGCCCGAGTCGGCGCCCGCGTCGCCGAACCAGGCCTGGGCCAGGCCGAAGTCCAGGATCTTCACCTCGCCTTCGGTGGTCTCCATGATGTTGGCCGGCTTGAGGTCGCGGTGGACGATGCCGCACTCGTGGGCCGCTTCGAGCCCCGCCGCGACCTGGCGGGCGATGCCCTGGACCTCCTCGACCGGCACCGGGCCCTGCTTCAGGCGCTGGGTCAACTCGGCCCCGGACACCAGTTCCATGACCAGGAAGCGGATCCCCCCCGCCTCCTCGAAGCCGTAGACGGACGCCACGTTGGGATGCTGCAGGCTGGCCAGGGCCCGGGCTTCCCGCTGGAAGCGCACCTCGCGCTCGGGGTCGCCGCTCAGCTCGGCGGGCAGGATCTTGACGGCCACGTCGCGCCCCAGCTTGGTGTCGCGGGCGCGGAACACCTCGCCCATGCCGCCCTTGCCCAGGCGTTCCTTGATCTCGTAGTGCAGCAGCGTGGTGCCGAGCATGTCTCTCCCCCAGGATTCGCGGTCGGCGGGCCGTTTCGGTACGTCGAACCAGGATAACAACAATCCGTTATCACCGCCTCACCTGATCGACGGAAGGGGTGCGATCCGACCGGACATGGCCACGGCTGGAGGTGTAGAATCCGGTCCGGCGGCAGGGGTCGCCGGGACCACGAACGGGAGGTTGGAAGGATGGGTGGAATGAGCAACGGTTCGCGGTCGGTGCGGGCCGCCGGCCTCGTGCTGCTGGCTGCGGTCGTCATGGTCGCCGGGGCGCCCCCGGCGGCCGCCGAACCCGCCGCCGTCACCACGGCCACGCTGCCCTGCGTGCCGGGCGAGCAGGTCGCCCTGCCCCCGCCGGCCACCACGGGCGGCATGCCCCTCTTGACGGCCCTGGCCCGGCGCCATTCGTCGCGGGAGTTCGCGCCCGATCCGCTGCCCCTGCAGGTCCTGGGGGATCTGCTCTGGGCCGCCACCGGCGTCAACCGCCCCGGGACCGGCAAGCGCACCGCCGCCACGGCCCGCAACTGGCAGAACCTGCACGTCTACGCGGTCACCGCGGCCGGAGCCTTCCGCTACGACCCGGCCGGCCACGCGCTGGTGGCGGTCAAGGCCGGCGACCTGCGCGCGGCCACCGGCAGCCAGGAATTCGTCGCCGCCGCACCCCTGAACCTGGTCTACGTGTCGGACCTGACGAAGATGCCCGGCGTGGACGCCGCCACCGACGGACGCTTCTACGACGGCGTGCACGCCGGGATCGTGACCCAGAACGTGTCCCTCTTCGCCGCGTCGGCCGGGTTGGCGACCGTGGTGCGGGCGATGGTCGACCGCGAGGCCCTCGGGGGGGAACTGGGTCTGCCGGACACCCAGCGGGTGATCCTGGCGCAAAGCGTGGGGCTGCCGTCCGGGAGCGAACCCTGACGCCTGCGCCCGTCGGCGGACCGGCGGATGCGCGGTTCTTCGCGGCACCCGGTCCCGCCACGTGCCAGGCGCCCCCGCGGCGGTTGCCGCGGGGGCGCCTTCGCCCGTCGGACCGACGGGGGCCGCTACCGCGCCAGGAGCATCTTCCCGGTCGCGGCGTGCCCGCCGCCGGTGATCCGGTAGAAATAGACGCCGCTGGCGGCCGGGTTGCCCGCGCCGTCGAGCCCGTCCCAGTCCACGCGGCCGTCGCGTCCGGCCACGACGCCGCGCCAGAGCTCGCGGATCCGCCGCCCCTCCAGGTCGTAGACCGTGATCCTCACCGCGAGATCGGCCTCCGGCAGGCTGAAGCCGATGACCACCCGCGGATTGAAGGGGTTGGGCCAGCAGCGGTGGACGATCGCGGCGGCCCCGGGCACCGCCGGCGGCACCGCCGACTGCCCGCCCACCGTGAACGCGATCGTGTCCGTGCTGGCCACCTCGGGCGAGCTGAGGGACCGGGCGGTCACGTACAGCTCGTTGGTGAAGCCCGTCGGGATCCCGGGCGGCACGACCATGGACACCCTGATGACCGTGTCCCACCACGCCGGCAGGAAGGTCCACGGGTCGAAGGGCTCCGGCGGCCAGCCTTCGCGGTCACCCACCTCGAGCCCGTAGTCGTCGGGCAGCTGCCCGTTGTTGGCGATCCAGAGGTGGAAGTGCACGGTCTCCTGCGCCGCCGCCGCGCCGTCCACGCCCCAGGGGGAGACGTCGACGTCCTTCAGCTCGGCCACGCGGCGCACCGGGAGGGTGAACGACTCGCTGTAGAAGACGCCGGGGTTCGAGGCCGACCGCGCCTCCAGCCAGATCCGGTTGGTGTCCACGTCCTCCTCGACCCAGGGCGGGACCTCCACCGGCATCCGGATTAGGGTGTCCGGCGGCACGTCGTCGGCCGCGAGCCAGACCACCGGCGGCGGCGGCGCGACGCCCCAGCCGAGCTCGTCGAACACCGACAGGGTGAACGACTCGCCCACGTTGCCCATGTTCGAGACCAGGAAGCCCACCCGGGACGGCATCCCCGGGTAGCCCACCGTGTCCTCCATGGCCAGGCAGGCCACCTCGACGATGGGCTGCCCCGGCCCCGTCACCACCGGCCCGGGACCGCAGATGTCCTGCAGCGCCACGCCGGGTTCGAGCAGGATCTCGTCGGCGAAGATCTCGATGGGGCCCGGGCAGTTGATCACCGGGACCGCCGGCGGGTTGCCCCGCAGGTCGATCGTGCCCAGGGGGCCGGTGGCCACCCGCACGAAATCCTCGGCCTCGATCACCAGGCCGCCCGCGCCCATGTAGTCGATGACGCAGTGGTCGCCGCCGACCACCTGGGCCACCTGGGCCTTCTTCGCCGGCTGCGCCGGATCCGCGCGCGGTTCGACCTTCTCCTTGGCCGCGACCTTGTCCTTCTCCGAGCCCTTGCCCTCGATCGAACCGCCCGGCTCGATGATGACCACGTTGCACTTCTTCTGCACGGTGCGGCCGCTGATGGTGCCGGCCACGCGCAGGGTGTCGGCGGTGACGATCACTTCGCCGTTGGGCGCCTCGACCCGGCCCCCCAGGCCGATCGTCACGTTGCCGGCGCGGTTCTGGCGCAGGCCGCCGTTGATGGCGACGTTGCCGCGCTCGGAGCGGACCAGGCCGTCGATCCGCGTGGGCTGGCCCGGGCCGGCCTGGATGCCCACGCCCTGCCGGGCGATCACGCTGCCGCCGGCGGCGACGCTGACCGCGCCGCTGCGCGAGACGACGTTGACCGACCGCTGCTGCGACTGGACGCGGCCGGACCCGCCGACGGAGATGTTGCCGGTGGCCTTGATGACCACCGCGCCGCGCTGGCCCTCGACCGTGCCGTTGACGGCGACCGCGCCGCCGGCCTCCAGGGTGATGTTGTTCTTGCTGACGTTGGCGACGCTGCCGCCGACGTGGCCGCCGGCGCCGATGGTGATGTCGCCGGTGGTCTTGATGCTGATCGGCACCGCGCTGCTGACGCCGCGCAGGGTGCCGTTGACGGTCAGCGAGGTCAGCCCCATGGCGGTGGCGCCGGCGCGCCCGGCACCCTCGAAGTTGACGATGCTGCCCGGCGGAATGGTGGCCGAATCAGGCCGGCCGTTCTTGATGCCCGGAACCATGTACCCGCGCGCCGTACCGGCGTGCCCCCAGGTCGGCGGTCACTTCCAGTGGCCGCCGTGCGTGGCCGTGAAGTCGTCGGCAAGAAGGGTGGAAGCCCAGACGGCGGCAGTCACGACGGCAAGGAGCGCGACGACGATCTTGTGCATGATGATCCCCCGTTCAGGATGGTGGCGGCCGTGCCGGGCCGACCGTGTCCGGCGGGGGACGACGTGCAGGGCGATGTCCCCCGGGGCGATGACGAAGGGACGCGAATCGCTGAATATCGTATTCCATTTTCAAGCAGGAGTCAACACTCAGGCCAGCACGCCCCGCCCGCGCATGGCCCGCGCGTACACCACCAGGCCCAGGGCCACCAGGAAGATCGCCAGGGAGAACACGAACCCCATGGCGCCCATCACCTGCATGCCGTCGGAGAGGCCGAAGCTGTAGATGGTGGTGATCACCATCGAGACGAACGACACCGCGAACACCGGCAGGGCCAGGCCCTTGCGCAGCAGCAGCAGCACGCAGCCCAGCACGCCGCCCCACACCGCCAGGGCCCAGAAGAACTCGAACCACACGGGGAAGCCGTAGAAGTAGTCGAGCTGCACCTGGGTGAACTTGCCCATGTAGGCCTCGTTGCGGGTCTGGGTCATGAGGTAGTCGTAGGCACCCATCAGGTTCCACAGCAGGGTGAGGATGCCGACGATCCACAGGTGCTTGGGGACTGGCGACGCCTTGGTCATGACGGTCTCCGATCGCCGGGGGATGGCTCGGCCGGGGGTTGAGGACGGAGGATACCGGACCGGGACGATCTGGCAAGCGGAACCGCGCGGTCAGAGCAGGCGCAGCGCCCCCGGCAGCACCCGCGCGTCCAGCGCGCGGTGCTCGCCGCAGTACTCGCCGTCCATGTAGACGGGCACCGGCGCCTCGGCCCGCAGTTGCAGCCAGGGGCTGCGGGCCCGGCCGATGCGCGCATCCCGCGGCTCGCGCCCCCGCAGGACCGGCCCCAGGGCGGTCAGGATGCCCAGGCGGCCCATGGCGGCCACCGTCACCAGGTCCAGCAGGCCGTCGTCGGTGCAGGCGGCCGGGCACAACTGGAAAGCCCCGCCCACCCGGCGGCCGTTCAGCAGCGCGCCGGTGGCCAACGGACCCGAGTACGAACCGCCCTCCCACGCCAGATCCACCGGATAGGCGCGCAGCGCCGCCAGCGCCCGGGCCAGGGCCACGAAGTACAGGGCCGGCCCCCGCACGCCGCGCACCCGGTGGCTGAGGCGGTTCACCTCGGCCTCGAAGCCGAAGCCCAGGTTGTTGTGGAAACGCCCGGCCGCCCATGCGCCCAGGTCCATGCCCTGCTCCCGGCCGGCCGCGATGCGGGCCACCGCGGCCTCGGGGTCGCGGGGTATGCCGTGCTGCCAGGCGAAGTCGTTCCCGCTGCCGGCGGGGATGATCCCCAGGCGCTGGGCCGCCAGGTCGAGGCCCTGGATCACCTCGTGGACGGTGCCGTCCCCGCCCACGGCCACCACCGGATCGCCGCCGGCGTGGCGGGCCAGCTCGGTCGCGTGGCCCGGCCCCTCGGTCAAGGCGATCTGCGCCGTCAGGCCGTGGCGGGCGAAGGCGCGCACGAGACGGTCGGCCTCGGGGCCGCGGCGGGAGCGGCCCGCACGGGGGTTGAGGATCAGAAAGGGGTGCATGGTGGTGCCACTGTACTCCCGGTCGCGCCTCGATCCAACGGTGGTTTGGGCTGCCTCCGCGCGCATTTGAGGCGATTTTGTGATATTCATTGACAAAAAAGAACATTCGTGCCCATCCTACGGAGCCATCGCTTGAAATTTTGATTCGATGCCCTGCACCGGAGGGAGGTCTCCTATGACAGTGCGCGTTATCCTGGCTCTGCTCGCCGCCCTGGCCTTGGCAGCGGCGGGCTGCAGCGAGCCCACCGACCCCGCCCCGACGGACGGCGGGATCCGCAAGAACATCGACATCGTCGCCGTCGGGCTGGGCGGCATGGCCTGGGTCGACTTCGACGGCGACGGCGTCCGCGGCTTGGGCGACTTCGGCCTGGCCGGGGTCGAGGTCCACCTGCTGGACTGCGCCGGCACGCCCCTGGACACCATGGTGACCGACCCGGCCGGCCAGTACGGCTTCGGCGGCCTGATCGCCGGCGACTACGCCATCGGCTTCGTCCTGCCGGACGGGTACGCCTTCAGCCCCCAGGACCAGGGCGAGGATCCCGACGCCGACAGCGACGCCGACCCCGTGACCGGGATCACCGCCTGCATCACCCTGGCTGACGAGGAACTGGACCTGACCGTCGACGCCGGCCTGGTCCCGGTCGTGGCGCCCCTGGGCGCGGTCGGCGACCTGGTCTGGCTCGACGCCGACGGCGACGGCCTGCAGGACGAGGGCGAGCCGGGCCTGGCGGGCGTCGAGGTGCGCCTGTGGGAGTGCGCCGGCGCCGTCCTGGACACCACCTGGTCGGCCGCCGACGGCAGCTACGCCTTCACCGACCTGGCCGCCGGCAGCTACATGCTGCAGTTCATCCTGCCCGAGGGCTACGCCTTCAGCCCCAGCCTGGCCGTCGCGGACACGACCCTCGACAGCGACCCCGACCCCGCCACCGGCATCACCGCCTGCTTCACCCTGGGCGAGGGCGGCGAGGACCCGACCCGCGACGCCGGCCTGGTGATGCTCCCCGTGGGGGAGAACTGCACCTACGGCAAGGGCTACTGGAAGACCCACACCGGGTGCGTGCGCGGCGAGGACCGGGTCTCGGACCTCCTGCCCCAATACCTGGGCACTCCAGGTGGCGAACTGACCCTCGAAGTCTCCGACCCCTGCGAGGCCTTCGGCGTGCTCAGCGGCTTCCCCTACTGCGTGGACAAGTGCGGGTGCCGGCCGGACATGAGCAACGGCATCGTCAAGCTCTACGCCCACCTGCTGGCCACCAAGCTGAACATCGCCCACGGCGCCGACGACGCGGACATCGCGGACATCGTCGCCGACGCGGACGCCTTCCTGGCCGACCACGACTGGCACGCCTGGGACGGCCTGGACCAGGACGGCCGCCACATGATCCTGGGCTGGAAGGATGCCGTGGAGGACTACAACGAGGGGCGCACCGGACCGGGCCACTGCGACCATTGCGGGGACGACGACGATGACGACGACGATGATCACGACGATGACGATGACGATGACGATGATGACGATAATGTTACCAAGCAGAATAATAAGGTTAATATCATATTTACAATTGGTGGAAGGGGCGAGGAGGAGTGGGAAGATGATGATGAAGATGAATCTGATTATGAAGCTGAAGATGACGTTACCGAAGACGAGGATGAAGAGGTTTCTACTGACGAAGACAGTGACGTGGAGGAAGATGATGAGGAAGAAGAAGAAGAGGAAGAGGAAGAGGAGGTTGTGAAGCCACAAAGACGGAAACCTTCGCAAAATCGTCGCCTTCACGCAGAAGAATTCGCAGCAGTGCTTGACCCGTCACCTCAGTCAGGATTACTCGACCAACTCAAACTATTAATGGCCGCCAATCCAAACGACAAGTCTATACAAAAGTGCGCTGATGTCTATCAGGAAGACCTCAAGGCTCAAAAGACCAAGCTTGATAAGAAACACCAAAAGCAAAAGGACAA
>JACZKN010000188.1 GCA_014859985.1 Candidatus Krumholzibacteriia bacterium
GGGACGGCGTGGCGGTGGCCGCCTTCACCCTGCAGGAGGACTTCAAGACCGACGCCGCCAGGGCCGCGCTCACCGGATGGTTGCTGCGCGAGGTCATGTGGCGCAGCACCGCCCGCTCGCGTCCGCCCAGGGCGGCCAGGACCGCGTGGGATTCCGGCGCCAGGGCCAGCTGCCCCAGGGTCAGGGTGCCGGTCTTGTCCAGCAGCACCTTGCGCACCGCCAGGGCCTTCTCCAGGAAGTGCGGCTTGCGCAGGAACACGCCCGCCCGGCGCAGGGCGCCGTGGGTCAGCTCCTCGGCCAGCGGCGTGGCCAGGCCCAGCGCGCAGGGGCAGGTCACCACCAGGATGGAGATGGTGACCTTCAGGGCCACGGTCGGGTCGGTGCCCACCCAGCCCACGAAGCCGGCGGCCGCAGCGCCCAGGACCACCGTCACGTACCACTTGCTGATGCGGTGCCACCACTGGGGGCGGAACTCCTCGTCCGCCGGGCCGGTCGAGCGCAGCAGGTCGCGCAGCCGGCTGTCGGCGAAATCCCCGCTCGCGGTCACGGAGAAGCCGTGGTGGGAGGCGTTGAAGGCGCCGGCGGGCACCGTGTCCCCCGGCACCAGGGCCACCCGGTCCGATTCGCCGGTGATCCAGTCCAGGGACACCTCGGTGGCGCGGCGCATGAGGATGCCGTCCACCGGCAGCAGGTCGCCCGGGGCGATCCACAGCTCGTCGCCGCGCGCGATCTCCGGCGCGCCGACCGGTGCGAGCACGCCGCCGGTTACCCGCTTGACGATCAGGTGCTCGGCGCCCGACGATTCCAGCAGGCTGTTGCGGTTGCGCTCGAGGATGTGCTCCTGGGCCCAGCGCCCCACCAGCATCAGGGCGATGAACACCGTCAGCGAGTCGAAATAGGCGTGCTCGGGGCCGCCGTGCAGGAAGCCCCAGACCGAGCCGGCCCAGGCCAGCATCATGCCCAGGGCGATGGGCACGTCCAGGTGCAGCACCCGGCGGCGCAGGCCCGCCAGCGCGCCCTGCAGGAAGACGCCGCCGCCGGCCACCAGCGCCACCGTGGCCAGCACCAGCGAGAGCCAGCCGAAGAAGTGGTAGAGGTGCCCGTCCCGGGGCGCCAGTCCGAAGTAGTAGCTCAGGCTGAACATCATCACGTTCAGGGCCATGGCGATGGCGATGGCCATGCGCATCAGCAGCGACCGCGAGCGGCGGCGGGCGCCCTTGCGGGCGGGCCCCAGCCGGTAGCCGAACTTCTCGATCCCCGCGAGGAAGCCCTGCAGGTCGCCCCGCGCCGGATCCCAGGCCAGTTCCACCGAGCCCAGGGCCGGGTTGATGCGCAGCTGGATGCCGCCGGCCTCGCGCCTGAACAGCTCCTCGATCAGCCACACGCAGGCCGCGCAGTGCACGCCCTGGATGTCGAGGTCCAGGTGCAGGGGCCCCGGGTCGGCCGGGTCGCGCCCGGCCAGCAGGCGGTCCAGCCAGGCGAAGCTCTCCGGACGCAGCGAGGCGGCGGGCGCGGTGCTGGCGGGTTTCAGGTCGTAGAAACGCTCGAGGCGGGCCTCGTGGATCATCTCCCAGACGCCGCGGCAGCCGCGGCAGCAGAAGGGGCCGTCGGCCGGCTGCCAGAACCTGCCCAGCCCGTTGCCGCAATGCACGCAGACGCCCTTGTCGGCGGCGAGCCGCCAGTCGTCGGGCCAATCCCGCAGGTCCAGGGTGGTGGTGGTCATCGTCGCCGCACTCCTGCCGACCGCTTGCCCCGGGCGAAAGTAGACAGATCCGCTCCCCTGGTCAAATCCCCCGGACCAGAAAACGGGAGGGCGCGCCAAGCCGGAAAAGCCTACCAAACAGGTATGAATCCCCACTTGATGGCCTCGACCAGGCCGAACAGCTTGCCGGCCCGGATCAGGAACGCGAAGCCGACGAGGATCACCAGGATCGCCGCCACCGTGTTGAAGCGGCGCTGCACCTGCGGCGCCAGGCGCCCGGCCCCCAGGCCCACCGCCAGCAGCACGGGGATCGTGCCCAGGCCGAACATGGCCATGGTGCCGGCGCCGTGGACGGGGGTCGGGGCGGTCAGGGCGGCGGCCGCCACGGCGTAGACCGGGCCGCAGGGCAGGAAGCCGTTGGCCACGCCCAGCAGGTAGCGCCCCACCATGCTGCGGGTGCCGATCAGTTCCATCGCCCGCCCCGCCGCGCACCGGCCCAGCCGGCCGCTCTCCAGCAGCCGCGCCGTGGGCAGCTTGCCCAGCAGGCCCAGGCCCAGCAGCACCATCAGCAGGCCCGAGAGCAGGAAGAGCCCGCCCCGCACCGCGGCCGTGGGCAGCGCCGCCTGGGCGGCCGCGGCCAGCAGGGCAAAGGCCAGGCCGATCAGCGCGTAGGCGTTGATGCGGCCCAGGTGGTACAGCAAAAGGGCGGGCGCGAGGCTGGCGAAGCGCTTGTCGGTGCGGCCCTGGGCCAGGGAGTAGGTGGAGATCAGCGGCCCGCACATGCCGATGCAATGGCCGAGGCTGGTGGTCAGCCCGATGCCGAACGCGGCCCAGGCCGTCAGCACGACGGCGTTGACCTCGGGCACGCTGCCGCAGCAGTCCATCGCGTTTCCTCCGCCGGGTTGGTGCCGACAGCGGGGGCCGGCCTAGCGAAGATAGTCCACGGCCCGGGCCGGGACAATGTCCCCGCGCGCGACGCTGGCCCCGGGGCGGGCGATGACCTAACGTGGAGGACGTCGCCCCCGCACCCGGGAAGGAGCCCGTCCCATGCCCCTGCGCCCCGCATTCGCCACCGCGCCCGCCGCCGCACTCGCCGTCGTCCTGTTCCTGGCCGCGGCCTTGCCCGCCTCCGCGCAGGTGCCCCGCGTCCCCTGGCAGGAGGACCCCGCGTGGCCGGACGTGCTGGCCCGGGCCGCCGCCGACACCGGCCGCTCCATCCTGATCGACTTCCACGCGCCCTGGTGCGGGCCCTGCCGCCTGATGGACGCCATGGTCTACAACGAGACCGCGGTCATCGCCGAGTTGGCGGACGTGGTCACGGTGAAGATCGACATCGACGTGCCGGCCAACGCGGCGGTGCGCGACAGCTTCGCCGTCGAGCTGCTGCCCACCCTGGTCTGGTGCGATTCACGGGGCCGCGAGGTCAACCGCTTCACCGGCTACCGCAACGCCGCCGAGTTCCTCGAGCAGGTCGCGCGCTTCCGCCAGGAGGAGGGCTCGTCCCTGACCCTGGCCGACCGGCTGGCCGCCGCGCCCGACGATCCGCTGCTGCTTCTGGAGATGGCCGGCCTGCAGGACCGGCGCGGCAACCGCCGCGGGGCCGAGATCACCTACCGCCGCCTGGCCAACCTGGCCGGCGGGGCCGATCCCGCGGTCCACGCCCGCGGCCTGCTGGGGCTGGGCCTGGTC